>CAYUZQ010000010.1:0-10082 GCA_964448815.1 Candidatus Woesearchaeota archaeon | reverse complement strand
GGCTTCTGGAAATAGTAGTCGCTCTTGTTGGTAAATATGCCCCGCTAATGCACATTTGCATGGTTTCTGTGTTTTCGTCCCAGAAACATTCCTGCATTCCATAATCATTGGTTTCTTCTATAATATCGTGAATTAATGAATCTGCAAAAACAGACGGAAGTGCAGATGCAAGTCCTCTTGGAGCATTATATAGCGCAGATGTAATAGTTCCGTCAGTTTTAATAAAATTAATTTCATCCCCTAATTTTAATGGGCTGTGTCCTCTTAATGTCCCTAAGATATTCGCATTACTGGTTACATTGAGCTCTGTTGCTACAATTCTTGTGGCATTAACTACTGGTGCTATAACTTTTGTATTAATCTGAAAATCACCAGAAGTTGTTTCATTAACATCTTTTCTCAAATAATTCCAGACAATTAATCTTCTTCTTGGTGTTTGATCTGCTCCATCAATATTTATATTCAAAAAATAATCTTTAGAAACATTATTGCAGGCAAAACTCACTCCAGATTGTTCAGTTTTCCACTCACCCCAGTTGCCTGTTGTTAAGGTAGTTGTGTTGGAATAGCAAATATTCCCTCCTGTTAAGGCATCATAAACACTAAAATTAAATTCATAAGTTCCTGTATTAAAAGTTGTTCCTGTATAATATTGCCCCTGCCAGACTAAAACATCACTTGCTGAAATACTGGCGAGTAAGATTATCAGTGAGCATACAATATATACTTTTGATGGCAAGCATCTTTTTATAGGGCGGGCATCATCTTTTTTTGATTTCATTTGTACTTTAACAGAGACAATGGAATCAGGGAGGTGTAAGCCTCCTTTTCATTAAAATTTAGTAGTAAAAAACCTTAATAAATTTTTTGTTTTTTAGATGGGCTTCCAGAGAAAATCCAACCATCGTAAACACCCGCTCGGGATTGATAAAGAAACAGTTATTGCAAATTGATAAGAAGTCTTAGTTAATCACAATGATGAATTAATGATGAACCAAATTTAACCTAGCCAAGAAACATTCCTAAAAAGATTCTTAACCCTATAATTAAAATAATAAATGCAATTACGTGAGTTGGTTTTAAATTAAACACACTTGAATATTCTTCGTCGAATCTCATTAATCCGCCAAATCCTGCGGGCATGTTTATCTTGTCTGCCATATCGTGGAAAGACACAGATAGTTTTTAAAAGTTGTTATGAGTTAGTGAGATATGATTAAAAAAAACCAATTTGATTTCAGAGCGATTGAAGAAAAATGGAGAAAGTTTTGGGAAAAGGAAAAGATTTACAAGTTTAATCATAAAAGTAAAAAAAAGATATATTCAGTTGATACCCCCCCGCCAACTGTTTCTGGAAAAATGCACATTGGAAGTGCAGGTTCATATTCGCAGCAGGATTTTATAATCAGATTTAAGAGAATGAGGGGATTTAATGTTTTTTATCCTTTTGGAACAGATGATAATGGGCTTCCTACTGAGAGGCTTGTTGAGAAAAGAAAAAATATCAAATCAAAAGAGATGTCCAGAGAAGAATTCATTAAATTATGCACGGATTTTCTGAAAAAAGAACTTCCCGGCTTTATACAGGATTGGAAAAATATTGGCATAAGTTGTGATTGGGATATTTATTATTCTACAATTGATGAGCATTCTCGCAGAATAAGTCAGTGGAGTTTTTTAGATTTATATAAGAAAGGAAGAATGGAAAGAAGAGATGCTCCTGCAATGTATTGTCCTGAATGCAAAACAGGAGTTGCGCAGGTGGAGGTTGAAGACAAAGAAATACCTTCTGAATTTGTGGATGTTATTTTAAAAGTTGATGGCAAGGATTTAGTAATAAGCACGACAAGACCAGAACTTTTTCCTGCAAGTGTAGCTGTCTTTTATAACCCTAATGATAAAAGATATAAACATCTAAAAGGGAAGAAAGCTAAAATTCCTTTATTTGATATTGAAGTTCCGATTTTAGAAGATGAAAGAGCAGACCCTGAAAAAGGAACAGGCATTGCTTATTGTGCGACTTTTGGAGACCAGACAGACATGGAATGGCAGAAAGCCTACAACCTTCCAATAAAAGAAGCAATTGGAAGGGATGGGAGGATGACTTCTTTAGCGGGAAAATACACTGGGATGCAAATTAAAGAAGCAAGAAAGGAAATTATTAATGATTTAAAAAAACAAGGATTTTTAGTTAAACAGAAAAAAATAATGCATCTTGTGAATGTTCATGAAAGGTGCGGAACAGAAATAGAATTTGTTAAGAGCAAGCAGTGGTTTTTGAGATATCTGGACTTGAAAAAAAAGATGCTGGAATGGGGAGGGGAGCTTAACTGGTATCCAAAATTTATGAAGCACAGATATGATAATTGGGTTAAGGGTTTGCAGTGGGATTGGTTAATTTCTAATCAAAGGCATTTTGGAGTTTCATTTCCTGTTTGGTACTGCAAGAAATGCGGGGAAGTTATTTTAGCAAAAGAAAAAGACCTTCCTGTTGACCCTGTTAAAGACAAACCTCCTGTTAAGAATTGCCCAAAATGCGGGGGAAAAGAATTTATTCCTGAAACAGATGTTCTTAATACATGGTTCACTTCTTCAATGAGCCCCCAGCTGGCAATTAAATTAATGAATAAGTCATTGCAGAAAAAACTTTTTCCAATGAATTTAAGACCACAGGCACACGACATAATTTCATTCTGGCTTTTCAACACACTTGTTAAGTCACGACTGCACTTTGGAAAAAATCCCTGGAAAGATGTTGTGATTTCAGGATTTGTTACATTAAAAGGAGAGAAAATGTCAAAATCAAAAGGAAATATTATTCAGCCCCAGGAAGTTATGGAAAAATACGGAGCAGATGCTTTAAGGTTCTGGGCAGCTTCTTCAAAACTTGGAAAGGATTTTGATTATCAGGAAAAAGAAGTTATTGCTGGAAAAAAATTTATTACAAAATTATTAAATGCTTCGAGATTTGTTTTTATGAATCTAAAAGATTGGGATGGAAAAAAGCCAGAGAAATTAGAGCTATTAGATGGATTATTTTTGGAAAGATTAAACAAGGTAGTTAAAAATTGTACAACGAGTTTTGAAAAGTATGAGTATTCAAAAGCAAAGCAGGAAATTGAATTATTCTTCTGGAATGATTTTTGCGATTATTATTTAGAGATTATTAAGAAAAGGATTTATCAGGGGAAAGGGGACAAAAGAAAATCAGCACAACATACTTTGTACCAATCTTTATTGGCTATTTTAAAAATGATGGCTCCTTTTACACCTTTTACAACAGAGGAGATTTATCAAGAGCATTTTAGAAAATATGAAAAAGATAAATCAATTCATGTTTCATCATGGCCAAAATATGAAAAATTAAGGGAAGACAAGGAAAAAGTCTGGGAAAAATTAATTGAAGTAATCTCAAAAGTCAGGCAAGCAAAAACAAAAGCAAAAAAACCCATGAATGCTGATTGTATTCTGACAATCGACAAAATACATTATAAAGATTTGAAAAATGTTTTAGAAGATTTGGGAAATGTTACAAATGCTAAAGAAATTAAAAAAGGGAAGTTTGGAGTTAAATTTTTGTAAATGAGAAGGGGAAGTTTAGCAGTAGTTTATGCTTTGATAACGATAGTTTTGTGGGGGACTGTGACTGCGGTGTCTAAACTTATGTTACGGAGCCTATCTAACATTCAGTTAATCTTTTATGTTGCCTTGTTTTCTACTATTTCTCTTTTTGCTTTAGCGATATTCACTAAGAAATTAAGTAATATTTTGGAGATAATAAAAGAACATAAAGTTAGAATCATAATTTTGGGGATGTTGGGATTGGGGTTATATCCTCTTTTTTTTATTACAGCTTTAACTATTGCTCCTGCGGCACAAGTAAATGTTCTTAATTATCTATGGCCGATTTTTATTTTGGTTTTTTCTCTTTTTGTCTTGCAAGAAAAATTTTCTTGGAAAACTTTGGTTGCTTTTGTATTAGGTTTGATTGGCACTTATGTAATAATTACCCAAGGATCACTTCTCTCTATTAAATTAGAATATTTATCGGGCTATGTTCTTGCTCTCGGAGCAGCGATTAGTTGGGCAATTTTTTCTGTTTTCAATAAGAAAAAGAAATTAGATTCTATTGCTTCGCTTTTCCTTTTTAATGTAGTTGGTTTGATTTTAATTGCTTTGCTTATGTTTTTTACCAAGTCTTCTTTTTTAATACTCTCAAAAGAAGTTTTTGGAACATTTTATATTGGATTGTTTGCTACTGCTATCGCCCATTTACTCTGGATTAAATCTTTGCGAATCGGAAAGACATCTTTAATTGCTAATTTAGGACATTTGACTCCTTTCATTTCCCTGTTTTTTATTTTCATAATATTAAAGGAAAGGATTCTAGTAAGTGAAATTGTGGGGTTAGCTATTATTGTTTCTGGAATTTTGTTGCAGAGGACAAAGTCTACTTAATTTTATAAATACACTTTTTCTTTACTAATCATGGCGAGATTAAGTAAAGACGAACTTGAAGAATTGTTGGAAACTCTTAAAAATTATAAGGGAAAGCACACTGAACTTATTAGTGTTTATATTTCTGAAGGATATGATGTAAATTCTGTTCAGAAGCAGCTCGAAGCAGAGAAATCAACTGCGAAAAATATTAAATCGAGCACGACGAGAAAAAATGTTGTTGATGCTCTTGATAAAATAGTCCGGCAGTTAAAGACTCTTAAAAGAACACCTGAAAACGGGCTCGCGTTATTTTGCGGGAATATTTCTAATGTTGAAGGGCAGCAGGATTTGCAGTTGTGGGATATTGAACCTCCGATGCCTTTGAAAGTCAGATTGTATAGATGTGACAAGGAATTTGTTTTAGAACCCCTGCAGTCAATGATTGAGATTTCCGAAGTTTTTGGTTTGCTCGTAATGGATAGAAAAGAAGCGGCTATTGGATTGTTGGAAGGAAAGAGAATAGAAGTTTTACAAAAAATGACTTCTGGTGTTCCGAGCAAAATACGTGCTGGAGGGCAGTCTTCGCAGAGATTTCACAGAATTACAGAAGGATTAACTAAAGAATTCTATAAAAGAATTGCAGATGAGATGAAAAAAATTTTCTTTGATATGCCGAAACTTAAGGGAATTATTATAGGAGGACCTGTTCCGACAAAAGATGAATTTATTGAAGGAGAATATTTAGCTACAAAATTGAGGGAAAAACTAATCGGGAGAGTGGATATTGGAGGGAGCGACGAATCAGGTTTGAAAGAACTTGTTGAAAAGTCACAAGATATTTTGGCTGACCAGGAAATTATACATGAGAAAAAAGTTTTAGAAAAGTTTTTTGAAACATTAGGAGAAAAGCCAGATTTGACAACCCGTGGTGAAGAAATTACAAGAAATGCTTTGAAATTTGGTGCTGTTGAAACTTTACTCCTGTCTAAAAAAATCAACTCTAAACTTTCTAAGGAGTTGATTAGTATGGCAAAAAATACTGGTGCTAATGCCGAGATTATTTCTGTTGATACCTCTGAAGGAGAGCAGTTCAATAATCTCTCTGGAATCGGGGCTATCTTGAGATTTAGAGTTTAGAGCTTAAAAAATAAAATGGGATTAATTTTATAAATTTATTAAGTAAACAAAGAAATCAAAACCGCCTGTAGCAATCCTACCAGCATACCGATAGCCCCTCCGAGAATTTCTATGTATCTTAATTCTTTACTTGTAACATCCCTGATTATTTTCTCTAATTCCCTGTCAGGCATTTTTATAATTTCCTTAGAGACAGAATTTTTAAAAAAACTTTGAAGTTTTTCACCAAGAAAAGGAATTTTTAAAATTTTTTTAAAAGAATCCGGCATAACTAAATAGGCGTTTTCGCCGATTTTTTCTCCGATTTCTTTTTTATGTTTTGGAATTACTCCTTGAATGCCCAAAAAATTTTTCCTTGGTCTAAACAAAGAAAGAATGGCCAGCCAATTTGTCAAAAAACCGATTATAAAACCTGCGATTATACTAATTAAATAAATTTTGAGCATTTTATTTTTGCATAGTAATCAATGTTTAAACATTTAAATAGGTTTATAATCTGGATTTTAGAAGAAGTCAATAAATTTGTTACTAAATTTTTCAGTATTTCCATAAGGGCAACCCTTGGGGATTACTTGATTAATTTTTCCTTTTAATTTTAGATCGTTATTTTTAATTAGCTCCTTATTTTTATTTGATATTTCTATCTTGGGTGGTTTGAACATTTCTGGTTTAAATCCAAAACACTCTTCAAAAATTTTTATTCCTTCTTCAGGATAAGTTTGATTTCTGTTTGAATTAAATTCTTCAAATTCATGCGTCACTCCGTGCAGCCCGAGAGTTTTATTGAGAGACAGAATATATTTACACCATTCTTTGTTTTCTGAGATTGGTTTCCCTTGGAATTTAGGCATTACTCATAAAATAGCTTTTTTCTAAATATCCTTCTTCGCAGGAGATTCCCGGAGAAACATTATCTATTTCTTTTGGAGAGATTAACTTTGCGAGAAATAATAAAAAGAAAATTGTTAAAATTCCCAGGGATATGAATAAAATGACTTTTTTCATGTTTATTAGATACTGGCAATCCTTATAAATAATACTTTCTTTTTTAATTTATGGAACCAACAAACGAAAACCTGAAAAAACTTGAAGCGGTTTTTTTTGTTTCTGGAAAGTTCCTTAATATGCAGGAATTAATTTCACTTACTGATTTGAATCCTGATGTGATTAAGGAATTAATTGAAAAACTTCAGGAGAGATATAACAAAGAGGATTCTGCAATTGAAATTATTGAGAAGAGCAGCATGTGGAAAATGGACGTTGGGCAGGAATATTCTTCTGTGATAAATAAACTGGCTACAGGCTCTTCTGAATTTTCAGGGGCAGAACAGGAGACTTTGGCAATTATTGCATTTAAGCAGCCAATTAAGCAGTCTGTTATAGCCAAAATTAGGGGGAACAAATCTTATGAGCATATAAAGAAATTTTCTGATGTGGGTTTGATTAAAAAGAAAAAAACAGGGCACACATATGAGCTAAGCTTGAGTGATGATTTTTATAATTATTTCAATGTGAAAAATTCTGGAAAAGAAATTTTTAATCGTGAACAAGATTCAGGAGATAATGATAATTCTTTGTATGTCAGGGATTCTAAAACAATATCACAAGAATCTTTAAAAACAAAACCAACTGAGAAATAAAATGGAAACTCTTCCAATTATTTATCTGGGATACATGTTTATATCTATTTATTTTCTTTCTTTGTTTTTGTTATTGTATGTAAAGAATAGAAAAGAATTGTTTGGTGCACCAAAGATTGGAAAAAGATATTCTATTTCTGTTTTGGTTCCTGCTTATAATGAAGAAGGCACTATAGAAAACACAATCAAGGCAATTTTTTCCTCTGAATACCCAATAAAAGAATTGATAGTTTTGAATGATGGTTCTAAAGACAACACAGGTAGAATAGTTGAACGACTTCTGAAAAAATACTCTAACTTAAAATTAATCAATAAGGAAAATTCAGGAAAGGCAGATTCTTTAAATCAGGGGATTAAACTGGCTGGGGGAGATTTGGTGGCTGTTGTTGATGCAGACAGTTACCCTGCTAAAGATTCTTTTAGTAAACTAATTGGTTTTTTTGATAAAGAGGATGTAGGAGTTGCGACTTGCTCAATTATCCCCAGGAATAAAAATAAGTTTATTGAGAGACTACAATTAATAGAATATAATGTGATTGCTTTTACAAGAAAACTTTTGGGATATGTTGACGCGATTTATGTAACTCCCGGTCCTTTAGCTTTATACAGAAAAAATGCTTTAGAAAAAATAGGCGGGTTCAGCACAAAAAATATGACAGAGGATATAGAAGCGACATGGCATTTGGCTTATGAAGGCTACAAAAGGAAAATGTGCTTGGCAACATACGCGACAACAACTGTTCCTAATAAATTTAAACCATGGTATAAGCAGAGGAGAAGGTGGAACATTGGGGGTTTGCAGTGCATCTCGCAATATAAGGGATGTTTTTTAAAAAAAGGCATGCTTGGATTTTTTATACTCCCTTTTTTCGTTCTGCAACTCTTTTTGGGATTGTTGGGCTTGAGCATATTTATTTATTTAATTACAACAAGAATAATTAGCAATTATATCTTTGCGAACTATTCAATATATGTTGGAACACCCCTCATAACTATGAATGATTTTTATATAACTCCAAGTTTCCTAAATTATTTAGGAGTTATTCTCCTTCTCACAGGGGTTGTGTTCACTATTTTGGTTCTGGGGGTTATGAAAGAAAAAATTTTGAGAAAACAAAACATTTTTAATCTGTTCTTTTATTTTATTTTCTATCTTTCAATATATCCTTTTATTATGATAACAGCAATTTATCATTTTTTTAAAGGAACTGGAACATGGAGGTAAAATGGTTAAAAGTCAAAAATGGTTTTTTTTGTATGCACTGGTAATCACTTTGGTAATTTTTAATTTTGGGATTTTTATGGGATATATGCTGGAGCAATCAAGGGTGGATAAGATAAACATATGGTATCTGGAGGCTGAACTGGAGTTGCTTGACCAGAGGATACAAAAAGATGCATTCGAAATTATTGATTTGAACTGCACTGCGATGATTGAAGAAAATATAAAGTTTGCAGATAAAATTTTTGAGGAAGCATTGGTTATCCAAAAATATGAAGACGCAAACAGGATTAACCAGGAAATAATTTTTCAGCACAAAAGATACGACCTTTTGAGGACTTTGTTTTGGATTAACAGCATGAGAATAAAAGAAAAATGCAATTCTGACTACCACAATGTTGTTTATTTTTATCAATACAACAATCCTTCAATTGAACAGAAATCCAAGCAAAAATTTTTTTCAAATTTATTATGTGAAATAAAACAGGAAAAGGGAAATAAAATTATGTTAATTCCTATGGCAGCAGACAATAACGTATCTTCGATTAATCTTTTGTTAGATAAATATGGAATAAGCGAATTGCCTGTGATTTTAATTGACGAGAAGATAAAAATTACAGAATTAGATTCTATGGAAGATGTTATGAGGCATCTTAATTAATGTTCTTTCAACTTATTAATAGTTTCTTCGTCAAGCTGGATTTTTGAGATTTTATCTGTTTTAGCCCCCCCTTCAACAAATTCAGAGGAAGATAGTAAGTAATAATCTTTCCCACATCTATTTATTGAAATAACATATTTCATTGGTCTCACCCCAATTCGTTGATAAGAAATTTCCCAAATATTCTGGCACGATTCTGAAACATCATTGGATAAACTACATATGTAGGGGGGGCTTTCTATTTTATTAATATTACAGATTTCTAAAATTTTAGTTCCATCCAATAATTTTAATTTATTTATGCCTTCTTTTGAAGGGATTTTGTTTGTGTCAGAACACCATATCTGATCTTCAGATAATTCTTTTTGAGGTTTATCTAAACCAGCATAACATTCATCTAAATATTCGGTAGTATAATCCAAATCCCAGACTTCTGCACCTTTCCATTCGTCATTATCATAATTGGAATTTTGTAAAAAGTATACTACAATAATTAATGTTATCAATGAAATAATCAGCCAGACAATTGAACCCTTTTTCATAATTTCTTAATTCAAAACTTATTTATAAAACTACCTTTTCACTACAGAAATATTAAAAAAGAACTCTGTGTCCTTTGTTTTATGGAATGTTTTAAGTGCGGTGTTTCTGGGAGTAAAGCGAGATTATTTGATGTGGTTTCCAGAGAAGGAATTGTGAAAATTTGTGAGAAGTGTTCTTTGGAAGAAAATATGCCTGTTGTTCGAAAACCAACTAATTTCCAGCTTAAGGAGTCTGGTTTCACATCCAAATCTTCTAATAGAAAGACAGTTTATGAAAGGCTTTTTAATATGTCTGGAATTCAAAATAAAGGAATTGGAAAAAGCGATTTATTAGAGAAACAAGAAACTACCCTAAAAGATATTATGAATAAGAATTTTGAAATTGTTTCCGGGGAGGGAGGTTCGGCAGAGGACCTTATTGATAATTTCCACTGGGTTAT
>CAYUZQ010000009.1:0-10107 GCA_964448815.1 Candidatus Woesearchaeota archaeon | reverse complement strand
TGTTGAGGGTTTAGGCAACTTGGCGAGTTCTTCTGCAGCAATTTCACTATAGGTTTTTCCGGTTAATTTATCCTCTTTAAATTCTCCATCTCCTCCACAATAATATCCTTTAAAATGAGGGTCTTTTCCTCCCCTAATCATTCCAAGAGCATTTCTTGTTTCATCACAATCCCCAAGACAAGGTATAAATTTTCTTGTGAATTTAATAGCCCATTCTTTAACCCTATCTTGCCCTTTTAAATCCAAATGACATAAATTATTGGAACTATACATTTGAGCAACATATTTTATTCCATCTTCAAGGGGAACTGTCTCAGCAAGATAATCAATTGCCTTTAAATCAGTTCCTTCCAACCCATATTGTGCTAAATCCCACAACATTTTTACTCTCGATTCTTTATTATCTAACACATTAATTCCATCTATATGTTCTTCAAGGTAACCTCTAGCTAATCTAATTAAACCGCTTGGAAAATCTTGTTTTCTCCTTTTCATCCATGCACTAAAGTTCTCATCTAGAAAACCAGCAACACCAATCAATCTTTGTTTTTCAGAAGTTAATTTAACATACAAATCAAAAGCTTTTTTAACAGCCGCAGGATTTGCTGTTCTAAATACTTTATCACTATATTTTAACTTGTCCCGAGCAACAATTGCATCAACAGCAAGAGAAGCCTTATCACCTGTAAATCCTGTTGAGGGTTCTCCCAATTTATCAATAAATAAATCAACAGCTTTAACTGCAATATCCTTGTCCTCAAAAGTTATTGCTCTTTCCAAGTACTCTCTCCTCTTATCTCCATCAGGAATTTCAGCCAAACAATCCAATGCCTTTCTCCTTACTGTTTTAAGATTTGCAAATTTGACAATTTTCTCTAAATTATCTGCAACAGTAGAAGGAATCCCAAAACTTCCTTGATAAATAGGAGGGATAAAAACATCCCACCCACTTTCCCATGTTTTATCAACAGCTCTTAATGCCTGTTGAAAATGACCTTCCATTGCAATAATTTCTGCTATTTCTAATTTAGAACCCAACTCATTTATGGTGTCTAAATCATCTATCAAACTTTCAACTCCTCCTACAAATCTTTTTCTAATTTTCTTTTGAACCCCTGCTTCAGGAGGTGTCTTAGATTTATCAACACTTAACCAAGGATTAACAGCCATAATAGCATAAGCTCTTTCATTTAATTCAGGAACAGAAAAAACATAATCAACAGTTTCCTCGCGATTTTTTCCTACATTATCTGCTAGTTCAAAAAAAATCTTCTTTTTAAGTTCTTGGTCTCCTTCTCTTGGAAAATTCCTCAATAAAGAAATTCTTGCATCTATTCTTTCAATAGGATTCTTAGATCTAGCCCTCTCAATCTCCCCTTTCGCATCAAACATATTCATATTATAAGTTAATTATATTTAAAGATTTATATACTAAATCACAACTTAACCCTAAACTCCTTAATCTTGTGTTTAGAATATTTCTGAATTAATTTTCTTGCTTTTTCAATTAACTCTTTTTTCTGGGCAGGTGGGCGGGAATTAATTAAAGCAGTTGGTCCAGCTTGTCTGGGGATAATTTTTATTCCTTTCTCTTTTTCAAGAATTTTATTTTCTGCTCCATTCCTCCCCAAAATAATCTGGCTTGCCTCAAAATGCCGTCCAATCTTCAGCAATTCTATATCTTTATAACTTAATTTTTTGTCTAAAATTTTTTTTAATTTTTCACAATATAATTTTTCACATAATAAACAACCTCCAGCAGGAGCAGGATAAGGAATTTGAAATTCCTCAGCAAGAGCAATTTGTTTTTTTCTTTGCCTTCCGGAAATTCCAAACTCAATTAACGGACGAATTAATTCAAATCCAATTTCTTTATTAATAATTTCCGTTGCTTTTCTCGTCTGACTTACCGGACGCTGTCCCAAAACTTCTCCGGTAGCAATAATCTTAATTTCCTTTTCTCTTGCAAATTCTTTTGCTTTTTTCAAAATAAAAATTCTGCAATCAACACAGGGATTCACCCCGGCACCCCTTTTGTATTTCGGATTTTTAATAACTTTTAAATAATCTTTTAATAAATTTCCTTTCGTGCAATCAAAAACCTTTAATCTAACTTTATTTTTTTTAGCAAATCCTTTTATTTCGTCCTCGATATTTTTAATAAAAGGCAGTTTAAAGAAAACAGCAATAACATCAAATCCCCGCTCCTGCATAATTTTTAATGCAAGCCTGCTGTCCAATCCTCCTGAAAACATCACAATGCATTTTTTCTTCATATAAAACATAAAAATAAAAAGTATTTAAATTATTCATTAAACCTTCTTTAACAAAATAGACTTTTGCAGGAATTCCGTTTTCAATCGGTTTCTTTAGATGGTTTGTTTCTGCTATTGAAAAGATTGGAAACCCAAAGCCCCGCCCCCACGAACTTCAATAAAATCCCAACTCCCAAAAGAACAACCCCAAAAATAAAAGAAATTAAAAAAACAGTATGCGCCTTGGAAAAGAAGATTGTGAAAAATTGCAAAAAAGATTCATCTAAAAAAGATAAAACCCAGTTAATTTTCATAAAAGGCAGTGCAGAAATTGCCAATAAACCTCCGGCAATAACAAGCAAGTTCGTTTTTTTCTCAACTAAAAAAAACATCGACGCAACCAATACTATTGAAATTATTAATGAAAAGTAGAATTTGCTATTCCAATAATTTTTAGCTTTTTCAGAAATTAAAAAAAAAGGCATATCTGCCTTTCCAAAGCAATCCCAAAAATCACAATCATATTCCTGATAATAAATTTTTTCTACATAACTCTCGATACAATAATCAATAACTACATCAGAACCCTGAGAAACAACATCGCACGGAATTGCAAAAACCTGCCCAACTTCCTCAGAATTAAAAACAAATTCTGAATTATTCTGGCAATGCTCCTCCATAAAAAGATATTGTTTTTCTATCTCTTCTCCTATATTCATCTCATTTTCAGTAAGAGTTTTAATTACAGAAGCTAGCTCTGGCTTGACATTCTCATAATCTAAAGACAAACCTAAAGTCAAAAAACTATTCCCTGCTAAAAATAACAGGAATAATAAAATGCCTGCAATAATCAAAAGCCCGCTCCTTATAAAACCCATAACATACAAAACAATAAAGGTTTAAAAATTTAATTAACAGGTTTTAAATTATTTTAATTAAATTGGCCCCGAATATTCTGTTACAATATCTCCCACCAAAATATTATTAAACAGACGTACTTAATTGGAATTATGGTAAAAATAGACAAAGACAAATGCAGAGGGTGTGGGATGTGCGTCTCTATTTGTGGGAAAATTTTTGAGATAGGCGACGACGGAAAAGCGAGAGTTAAATTTGATGAAGATGTTCCTTGTATAAAAGACGCAATCAGAAACTGCCCTTTTGGAGCCATCAGCGAATAAAAACCTTTATTAAGTTCCCAAATTTTATTTTATATGGGCAAAGAAAAAGGGGAGCAAAATACAGAATTTATTAAATGGTTTTCTGAATTGGACAAAAATTCCGGGAATGTCGCGGGAGGAAAAGGGGCAAACCTCGCAGAAATTTATAACCTCAAGATTCCAGTTCCCCCAGGATTTGTTGTAACAGCCCAGGCTTATGATTATTTTATAAAAGAAGCTGGACTTGATGAGAAAATAAAAGATCTTCTTAAAAAAATAGAGTACAAAAATACAAAACAATTAGAAGAAGTAACAAAAGAAATTCGTGAACTAATTATTAACTCAGAATTTCCGAAAGAAATGCAGGAAGAAATTCTTGAAGCATATGAAACTTTGGGTGTGAAAGATTTAAGCGGGATAAATGGGGGGGCGGTTGAAATTCTTAAAAGTTCCTCCGAGCCAATCTTCGTCGCTGTCAGAAGCAGTGCTACCACAGAAGATCTTGCAACAGCCAGCTTCGCAGGACAGCAGGACAGTTTCGTAAACGTAAAGGGAAAATTAGAATTGTTAAAACACATCAAAAAATGTTTCGCGTCCTTGTTTACTGCAAGAGCGACTTATTACAGAAACCAAAAAGGATTTGAGCACGAACAGGCGAGTCTTGCAGTGGTTGTACAAAAAATGGTTGACTCAGATAAATCAGGGGTAATTTTCTCAAAAAACCCCACAGATAAAAATGATAACATAATTATAGAGGCTGTCTGGGGGTTAGGCGAAGGAATTGTGTCTGGAAGAATAACCCCGGACAAACACATTATCTCCCCGGAATTGAAAATACTGGATACAAAAATATCAGACAAAAAAATTGCAATAACAAGGAATTCCGGAGGTAACCAGGAAGTTGTAAAACTAAGAGAAAGTAAATCCAAACAACAGGTTCTAAAAGATTACGAAATAAAAAAGCTTGCAGAATTTGCAGTAAATTTAGAAGAGCACTATCAAAAACCTCAGGATATAGAATTTGCAATTGAAGGAGAGAATATACAAATTGTGCAGACGCGCCCGATAACGACAATTGAAAAAAAAGTGGGGGGCGCGAAAGAACTTCACGGAGAAGTAATCCTTGAAGGGCTTGCAGCCTCGCCAGGAATTGCTTACGGAAAAATAAAGATTATAGAAGACTTAAAAGATTTGCAAAAAATAATCTCTGGAGATGTTTTGGTAACAAAAATGACAAATCCGGACATGGTTATTACAATGCAAAAATCAGCTGCAATAGTTACAGACGAAGGGGGGCTAACTGCCCATGCTGCAATTGTTTCAAGGGAGATGGGAATTCCCTGCGTCGTGGGAACCCAGGAAGCAACAACAAAATTAAAAGAAGGAGAAATAATAACTGTCGACGGTTTTACAGGAAAAATCTATAAAGGAAAAACTTCGGAAATAGTGCAAAAAGAAGTACTCCCTGTAACTACAAAAACAAAAACAAAAATAAAAGTTATTGTAGATTTGCCGAGCTTTGCTGAAAAAGCATCTAAAACAGAAATAAAGCAGGTTGGCTTGTTGAGAATAGAAGGAATAATTGCAGAATCAGGAAAACATCCGGATTATTTTTTAAAACAAAAAAAAATAAAAGATTATGAAGAAATAATTTTTAAAGGAGTTGAAAAAATATCGGGGTATTTCGATGAACTCTGGGTTAGAACTTCAGATATTAGAAGTGATGAGTTTCAAAACTTGGAAGGTGCCCCTAAAGAAAAAGAAGCAAATCCAATGTTGGGCTTGCATGGGGTAAGATACGGAATTAAAAATCCGGATGTGCTCAAATCAGAACTTAAGGCACTGAAAAGAGTTGCAGACAATAATAAAAAAATTGGTTTATTGCTGCCACAGGTCATTTCCGTAGAAGAAGTAAAAAAAGTTAAAGAATTTTTAAAAGAAATAAATTTCCCCCAGGCAAAAGTTGGGGTAATGATTGAGACACCCGCTGCAGTGCAGGTAATAAAAAATTTATGCGAAGAAAAAATAGATTTTATTTCTTTCGGAACCAATGACTTAACGCAATATATTTTAGCTGTAGACAGGGGCAATGAAAAAGTTCAGGATATTTATAACGAAATGCATCCCGCAGTATTGTACCAATTAGAATATGTTTTGAGAATTTGCAAGAGGAACAATGTTGAAACGAGCATTTGCGGGCAGGCAGGGAGTAAAAAAGAAATGGTAAAATTCTTGGTAGAAAGAGGAATTGACAGCATAAGCGTGAATTCCGATGCAGCAAAAGAGATAGCAGATTATGTAGCAGAACTTGAATCAGAATTAATAAAAAATACAGACAGGGAACCAAGACAATACCAGTCGGGGAAAAAAGAAAATGCAGAGAAAAAGGAAGGGGGCTTCGTGAAATCGCAAAATGTCCTTGAGGAAATAAAAGAGAATGTGGAAAAAGGGGAAGAAGCAATAGAAGGAGTTGTGGAAAAAATTGAGGGAATTTTAGAAAAACAAAAAAAAGAAGCCACGAAAATTAAAAGCGCAGAAAAACCCCAACAACAAAAAGAAACAGAAGAAACAGGAATTGCAAAGAATGCAAGCTCTGAAACAGAGCAGGAACAAAAAGTAGGGGAGCCAATAGAAGGAACAGTAGAAAATTTTGAAGACCAAGAAAAAACTCAAAAAGAATTGGAGGAATCACAGGAAACATCTGAAGAAAATAAAAATAAGCAATATCAAAATGAAATCCTGGATATTTTCTAAAGGAAGAATTTTTAAATAACAGAACCCTTATAAAAAATGATGAAAAAAACAGGTGAAACAAAAAAAAAGCACCATTTTACAAAAAATAAAAGAAGTCACAAGACAAAAAAAACAACTGGTAAAAAAGCTCCAGCTTCCAGCGAAGTCAAGGTGGAAAGAGTGTTGATAGAAAATTTTGTATCTTTACAAAAAGTCATGACAAACCTGTCTATAAAATTTGATAATCTCTCTAATCAAATATCCAAATTATTGGAACTGTTTGAAATTTCTGCAAAAGCACTTTCTGAAAAAGATTTTAGTTTGGAAAAAGAAAACAAGGATAATAAAAAAATTATAGAAAAAATAGATAACTTAGCAGACCAAAATAAAATTATTGCGAAGGGCATGACTTTATTGTACGAAACATCTCCCAGACAAAATCCGGATTACCCCCCCGCCCCATTACCCAAAATGAACCCCCCCTCCCAGATTCCAAAAACAACCAAAGAAGCCCCAATAAATGAAGCAGGATACCAAAAGTCAATTTCTTTTAGAAGTTCTTCTGAATCAGCAAATCCCAATCCAAAAAAATTCAAGCAATTGCCTGGACAATAGAATGCCGGAACAAAAACCAAAAATCTTAGAGCATTCATTTAAAGAACAGAAGACTACAAAAGAATCAAGGACTTTTTTTCTGTTACAATTCACAAGAGAATTAATTATGCATTCCGGAGCAAGCGAGGTATTCAAATTAAAAAAAATTATTGAGGAAGAAGAAAAGGAAAAAATATTGCCGTCACCCATTAAAGAAAAAATAAAAGAGAGGGAAAAAGAAAAATTGCCCCCTGTCGCTAAAAAAGAATTATCCAAACCCCTGCCGGAACTTTCTGTAAAAAAAACGTTTTATCCTTTTCTTCGAAAACAAAATCGTGTTATAAGGATACCAAGACCAAAAATTCCCCCAGGATTTGAATATCTTAAACCAACACCCACAAATGTCCAAATAGATTTGGGAAAATTAAATCCTTTAATAAAAGACCCATTGGTAAAAGTTGTAGAGTGCATAGGCCCAGACGAAAATATATTAGTAGAAGGAACCATGGGGACAAAAAAAACAAAGATAATTTTAAGCAAATATGATATAGACCAGATAATAGAAAGATTTTCCACAACTGCGAGAATCCCTGTTCATGAAGGCATTTTCAAAGTAGCAGTAGGCAAATTAATTTTAACAGCAATAATCTCCGGAGTAATTGGCTCAAAATTCATAATTCAAAAAATGATGTATGCTCAGATTTTTGGGAGATGATTTTTACCATTTAATTATTTTCCTTCCCTGAATTTTATCCTTAATTGCAAGTCCAATCCCTACCAAACCAGTTAAAACAAACAAAGGCAAATAGATGAGAGAGTAAGCAAA
Source organism: Candidatus Woesearchaeota archaeon (assembly GCA_964448815.1). Lineage (GTDB taxonomy): Archaea > Nanobdellota > Nanobdellia > Pacearchaeales > GW2011-AR1 > CAYUZQ01. The sequence continues at coordinate 2,539 of CAYUZQ010000009.1, read as the reverse complement.
AACCAAAGGCAGTTTCAAAAAATCTTTACTTCTGCATGGATAAACAATGTAAGGAATTGATAAACAAGAATATAAAACCAAAAGAATAATTCTATCATATAACGCCCAGCCAAAAAATCCAGTAAATAATCCTATAGCCAAAAATAAAGGTAACTTAAATGAAATTATTACTAATGCGAGAGAGATTGCACTTTTCAAAAATCCCTGATTAATAAAAAAATGAGCAACATAAAACAAACCCATCAAACTGTAGATAATTGTGAAAAAAAGACCAAATGGCTCTTTAAAAAATACTTTATAATGATTTAATATAGCAAAACTGAAACCTCTCATCCACCTGAATCTTTGTCTTACCCATTTTAAGAATGAAGGGGAAAGAGTTATACTAACTGCCTGAATTTCACAGATAACTTTCCACTTTTTCTCTATTAATCTTAAAGCTGAATCAAAATCCTGAGCAGGCACTCTTGCTATTCCTTTAATATCTTCAAAAGCTTTTTTTCTGAAACACATAGCACAGCCATGAACTCCGACGGTTGAGCCGAGTTTATTATAAGAAGTTAAAATAATATTGGTCATGACATATTCAAAATTCTGCAGCAAAGACCAAAATCCTGTAAATTTTGCTGTTCTTGAGGCAGTTACAGCACCAACTCTTTCATCTTTGAATCTTAACATCATTTTTCCTAATGCGTTTTTTTTCAAAGTGGTGTCAGAATCCACGATAAACAAAAAATTTCCTTTTGCTTTTTTTGATGCCCTGTTCACAGCTATTGCTTTTTCTATTTTTCCTTTTCCTTTTAGGAATCTGAAACTTTTATTTTTGTATTTTTCAAAATTGTATCCTTCTAAATTTCCGCTTGCAAAAACTATTACTTCTATTTTCCCTTCATACTCCTGCTCAAAAACAGAATCAATTGTTTCATTAATTGTACCTTGAGAATTATAAGCAGGAATAATGAAACTTACTTTTGGAAACTTGTTCCATGCTCGCTTGGTTTTTGCATCTAATAATGCAAGAAGCCATATTATGCTTACTAAAACAAGACTTGCATAAAATGGAATAAATAAAATGTTCATAAAATCTAAAACAAAAGAAATTTTTAAAACTAACTAAAATTCTTTATCTTCAGTCAGGCAATGCAGGTGGCTGAGGTATTGAACTTCCTCCAAAAATAGAACCCCCGTCACTTCCACCTAACCAAAAATAAATTCCAACCCCAACTGCAATTAAAATCAGGATTATCAAAGTCCACATCCCTTTGCTCATGCCTCTTTTTTGTTTTATCATTTTTGATTATTTATTGTATACAAGCTCCTTCTGAGCAACCGTTTGGACAAGACATAATTTCCCATGCCCTTATTTCTCCATCACAATAATATTCATAAACAGAACATCCTGCTCCTGAACAATCAGAAGTCATTGATCCATTAATATAACACTCATCTTCTCCTGAACCACCAATACCAACTAGATATCCTGCATTGAATTCATCTTTGCCCCCATCAGTATCAGAACACATAGGTAACGAAGAATCTCCTTCAACACATCTTGCAGCACGGCAAACATATCCCTCCTTGCACTTAACTAAATCTTCTTTATAAGTTACACCCTCACAATAACCTTCTCTCAATAATCCTATTCTTGACTCAGCACCTTCTGCATAAAAATCACAATAATCTCCTTTAGCCCCTTCCCCACCCCCTTCATAAGAATAAGAAACTATTCCTACATTATATAAATCATAACCATCACTATCCTCACAAGATATAGTTTCACCCTCTGGAAGTTCTGTTTCTATTGGGAGCGGGGGAGGACTTGTTCCATCTCCTGTTGATGTTCCTAATGTGCAATCCGAGGATACTTTGATTATTAATCCATAACCAAGAATTGTATCTCCTTCCCATGTAAATCCTTCAATATTTGAATAAGGGAAAACAATCCATTCTTTATTTGCAATATCATAAAAATATGACTTTCTTATATCACATGAACCAAAATTTTGGTTTTTTAATGTAGTTAAAAAATCTCCAGTAATAGACACAAAATTCCATCCTTCATAAAGTCGTCTTTCTTCTAAAGCAGGATAACCTTCTAAAGTAGTATATTTAATTGTTCCTGATTTATCAGAATAAACCCATACCGCACTAGTCAAAACAAAATCTTCATCATCTTGATTAATTTCAGTAGGAACAGAAACTTCAGTTAAATTCAAACAATCTGTAGCACTAACTGCACCTATAAACATCACCAACGCTAAAACACTTAAACTTAACAAACCTAATGTTTTTGATTTCATTTTAATGTCATTTTGGAGTTACTATGGTTTATAAAGATTTGTATTTTTTAGAATATAGATTAAATTAAGAAATTTTTATCTTCAAAACATTTATATAATCTAACTTATTAATTTATTAACGATAAAAGAAAGACATAGAAAATGGTTATTAAATCTAAAGAAAATTCTTTTGGGGCATGGGCATTTTTGATTGGTGTCATTCTTGCAGTTATAATTGGAGTCAGCACATCTTCCTTTCT
>CAYUZQ010000008.1:0-11091 GCA_964448815.1 Candidatus Woesearchaeota archaeon | reverse complement strand
ATATGCTCCCACTTTGAAATTTTTTCCTGCTGATTTTCCATAATTCCTTCTGGAATTTTTGCATTTCCTAAACCTGGAATCATAGATTTAATTTTTTCAAAACCCCCTAAAGAATTCATTGACTTTACCTGCTCAACAACATCATTCAGACTTAATTTTCCCTCTTCTAACCTTTTCTGTATTTTTTCCTGCTCGTCTTCTTTTGTTACTGACTTTATTTTTTCTATTAATGTTTGCAAGTCTCCCATGCCCAAAATTCTTGAAAGAAAAGCCTGCGGATTAAATTCTTCTATGTCATTTATTTTCTCGCCAGTTCCTATAAAATAAACAGGTGCTTTTGTTTCTGCGCAGGCTGTCAATGCTCCCCCTGCTTTTGCAGTTGAATCCATTCTCGTGATTATAACCCCGGAAATATTCACAGCTTCCTTAAATTCCTGAGCCTGCTTTTTTGCAGCCTGTCCAATATCAGCCGGCATCACTAAAATTGATTCTGTTGGTTTTATTTCCTTATTTAATAATTTTATTTCTTTTTCCAGTTCCTTGTCTAAATTATGCCTGCCAGCAGTGTCTATTAAAATTAAATTATAATCTTTTAACTCTTTTTCATGTTTTTTCCAGATTTTTAGTGCATTGTTTTCTTTTAAATCTGTGAAGCAGGTTAATTTATTTTTTTCTGCTAATTGTTTTAATTGTTCCTTAGCAGCAGGACGATGGACATCCAATCCAACTAAAGCAACTTTGCTTCCGCGTTTTGCAAAATAATTTCCCAACTTTGCAATTGTTGTTGTTTTTCCTGCACCATATAATCCAAGAAGCATAATTCTATTTTGCTTTGGTTTTAGTTTTAATTGTTTGTGCTCTCCTAGAATATCTAATAATTCATCATGCAGTAATTTGATAATATGCTCTTTCTTTTCTATTTCTTTTATCCTCTCATCCAAAGCTGCTTTTTTTACTTTGTCGCTTAATTGTTTAACTAACAAAATATTTACATCTGCCTCAATCAAGGCTCTTTGCAACTCCCTTATTATAGAATCAACGAGATTTTTGTCTAAGAAAATTGCATTTGCTATCTTATTTGTTGCTTTTCTTAGAACTTCCCCGAGTTTTTCTAACATGATTGATTAAGAAATAATAAGTTTATAGGGGTTTTGGTTTAGATAATTTTTTTAGGATGTTATAAATCTATCAACATCTTCAGTATAATATGATGCAAGTACTGACCATTCATCACAAATTCCCTTATGGAGGTCTGTCCTCCCATTATCAACAATCAATCCAGTTGTAAGCTCAACATTTGGCATATACCCCTCTTCAGGTAAGAGTTCTCTAAAATCTTCTCTTTCTGAAAAAGTTGGACTGAGAGTCAATATTTTATGTGGGTCTTTTAAATCAAGAGCCATTAATTTAGTAACATACTTTTTTCTACCATTTTCTATTGTTGTTTCGTGATATGCTTCAAGCCATCCATAAGGTCTTTTAACAGCAGGACTTCCTGTCCCTGTTACTTCCCCAGTTTCACTTAATGTTAGTCTATGATTTTGTCCCCAATGTACTAAATCAGGAGAATAAGAAACCCAAACCCCAGGGATACTTAAATCAGAAAAATCATTTGGACGGATGAATGACCCATATACTAAGTCTCCTTTTTTCATTATCTCTGTTGAAGAAGGTGATGGAACTTTTTTTGGGAATAAGGCAACATCTTTTCCTCTTATTTCAGGACGAGGAGTGTTATCAGAAGTGACTCTTTCTAAACCTTTGGGATCCTTTATATTCCGTGTAAATAATATCTGACTATTTACTCCAAATTCTCTATGGGGGGTTGCATAAGTTACAAAATATCTTCCATCTTCAAATAGTGTTATTCTTATATCTTCAAGGCCAAATCTATCATATTCCCATGAAGGATATATTGCTGGTTCTTGTCTTCTTTCAACGATATTCCTATTTTCATCTAATATCACCATCCTAGGTAATGAAATGTGTCTTAATCTAGCTGGTCCTTCTTTTGGAGTGACTTCCTTTTTGCTAAATTCCTTTAAATCTTTTTTTATATCCATCTCATCATAACGAATATCTAAAGGAGCCCTCTCTTTATTATCAATACGAAAATAAGGCAGGAGAATTTTACCAGAAATTTTTTCCTCAGGAGATTCAGCAACTCTCATATATAATATGGTTTCTAACCCTTTATCTGTTTTTACAGAAGTAACTCCTGGATTAAATGCTCCAATTACTTTAAAGTCTTCTCTAAGAGGAGCATAATCTTTGGGCGATGCAATAAGTTTTATTTCAAAAGGTTTTGGAGGTTTTATCATAAAACAGGTGGTTTTTTGAGTTTTTAAGGCCGATTATTACAAAGAAATTGATGCTGATAAAAGAATCTTCAAATTCAATTGTTTTATAACCCCAACTTCTCAATGAACTTCTTTTTATCAAAAACTTCAATAGCGTTGTATTGCTGTCCTGTTCCTAAATATAAAATTGGTTTTTTTGTGACATAACCCACTGACAGGGCTGTTCCACCTTTTTCATCAATATCTGCTTTTGTTAGGACTATGCCATCAATTCCAATTGCCCAGTCAAAACTTCTTGCTTGTTCTATTACATCATTTCCTGTTATGCTTTCTCCTACAAACAACTTTAAATCTGGCTTGCAGACTCTTGAGATTTTTTCTATTTCTTTCAGAAGATTTTTCGAGGTGTGCATTCTTCCTGCAGTGTCAATCAAAACACAATCAACAAAATTCTTTTTTGCGTATTGAATTGCATCAAATCCCACTGAAGCAGGGTCAGAACCGTATTCATTAGCAATAACTTTAAGTCCTATTCTGTTCCCATGTTCTTTTATCTGTTCTATCGACGCTGCTCTGAAAGTATCTGCTGCAGCAAGGACGCAGGAAACTTTGTTTTTTTTCAAGAAATCTGCAATTTTAGCTATGGTAGTTGTTTTTCCTGTTCCATTAATTCCGCAAAACAAAATCACGTAAGGTTCTTTTGATTGGTCTGCTGTTTTCTCTTTAACCGTTTCAATTAAATCAAAAGGTTCTATTAAAATCTCTTCAATTATTTCTTTAAAACAATCTTTTATTTCGCTTTCTATTTCTTTTTTTAAGAATTCTTTTCCAATGATTTTTTCTTTTAATTTTTGAATCATTTTTTCAGCAACTTCCACAGCAACATTATTCTCCAAGAGCAGTGTCTCAAGTTCTTCAGAATAAATTTCAAATTCTTTTTCAGAAATTTTTATCTTTTTTATCTTTGAAGTTATTTTTGAGAGGAAGCCTTTTTCTTTTGATTTTTCTTTACTCTCTAGTTTTTCTTGGATCTCTTCTAATTTTTTTAAATCTGGTTCATATTTTTGCTTACCCGCATCAAACTTCATTGGGGGCTTTATTTGTTCAACTTCAGATTTTTTAGCTTCTTTAGAAATCCTTTTTGTCCAGTTTTTTAATTTATTTTTTAGTTTTGAGAACATATCTCATTAAATTTCTAGAGATTTATAAATGTTAACTGGAATTAATACCTTATTAATCTAGGAAAGGCTCTTGTTTTTTTCCTCAATATTTTATAGTCTAATTCTTTTATTTTGAGATTATCACTATTCTTGCTTTTGCTAATAGTTAAATGAGGTCTGAAGTTTTCTTTAATCCCACTTATTATTTCCCCTTTTTTAATAAATGGGAGGAATTTATTTTGCAGGTCCCTTAGATTTTCTGAATTAAGTACACTTATCTCCACCCATGTTCCTCTTCCATTCTCTGAGGGAAGCAAGGTAAGTCCTGCTAACTGTATTTCTATTGGAGTTTTTAATTTTTCAATTTTTTTCAAAATCAAGTCATTTTTATCTGTTTCAAATTTAATGATTGTAATATGAGGATTTAGCTTCCCATTAAATGTAAATTCTGTGTCTAATTCTTTGTTTATCTTTTTAGCTAATTTTATAATTTCTTTTTCGGTTTCTTTCTCTAATATTAATGCAAAATTATATTTAGGCATACTTAAAATAAGAGGACTAACATTTTTAATTTTAACTATTAAACATAAATTTTTATAAAGATTGTTTTGATTATAATCAAAAAGATGGTGAAACTCTACATTTATATTTTCAGGCATGGCCAAACTTATTATAATAAGAAAGGAATTTTCACTGGACGGAAAAAATCTAGTCTAACTCCTGCTGGAATAGAAGATGCGAAGATGGTCGCTAAAAAATTGAAGAACAAAAAATTTCAAGTTGCTTTTCATACAAGTTTGCCTCGCTCTATGCAAACTTTAAGATATGTCTTAAAGTATCATCAAGAGTGTAAAAAATTAATTAAGGATGATAGGATGATTGAGAGAAGTTATGGAATATTAGAAGGGACCAGCCATAATGATTTTATAAAGAAAATAGGAAAAAAAGCATATAACTTGAGAGTAGAAGGGGATGCTATTGAAAATTTGAGTCCAAAATTTAGAAAAAAAGTTGAAGAATTTTTGGGAGAAGAAGAATATAAAGTTATTCATAGGGGATATAATGTTACAGTACCAAATGGGGAATCTTTTGCAGATGTTGAAGAAAGAGTTGGGAAATTTATAAGATACTTAAAAAAATTTATGAGAAAAAATAAAGTTAATGTTGCAATTTCTGCTCATGGAAATTCTATAAGGCTTTTTAGGAAAATTATGGAAAATGCTTCTAAGGAAGAAACTGTTAAATGGTTTATACCTTATGATAAAGTTTTTGAATATGAATTGAAAGTTTGATTGAATATAAATTTTTATAAAGAGCAGGTTTTTAGTAGTATTATGAAAGGGATATTGGTAATTTTGGATGGTATCGGTGATTTGCCCTGTAAACAGCTTGATGGAAAAACACCTTTGGAGGCAGCAAGCATGCCCAATTTGGATTTTTTAGCTGCCCGTGGAGAAATGGGATACATGTATCCTGTCAGACCGGGTTTTGTTCCAGAGTCTGATGAAGCTATTGTTTCTCTTTTTGGCAATAGTCTGATTTCAAGCACAAGAGGACAATTAGAAGCAAGAGGCACTGGGTTGAAATTAATAAGAGGGGATTTGGCATTAAGAGTTAATTTTGCTACAATAGATTCTTTGAAAAGCGGGAATATAATTGACAGGAGGGCAGGAAGAACTTTGACTACAGAGGAGGCGGGAATTCTCGCTAAAGCATTGAACAGCAAAATAAAACTTCCTTTTGATTTTGTTTTTGAGCCGACAATTCAGCACAGAGCAGTTTTGGTATTTAGGGGCGGATTTTCAGATATTATTTCTGGGAATGATACAACTTATATTCAGGGGAAAACAAAACCAGCAGATAGAATCGGATTTTGCAAACCCTTGGATGACGAAGAAAATTCCCAGTATACTGCAAATGTTGTTAATGAATTTGTTGAAAAAGCATACGAAATTCTTAATGCTCATCCTGTAAATGAAGAGAGGAGAAAAAAAGGATTGCTTCCTGCAAATTACCTTTTAGTCAGGGGAGCAGGAATAGAAGTTCCAAAATTAAATCTTTACAAAAAATGGCTTTCTGTTGCTTATATGCCCTTGGAAAAAGGTTTTTCAAAAACATGCGGCATGAAAGTTTTTTCTTTTGATTACCCCAAACTAAAAGGATTAGATGCTTATGCAAATCTCCATGAAAGTCTGGAAAAAGCATGCAAGTTTTCAATTAAGACTCTGAAAAAAAATTATAAAAAATATGATTATGCTTACATACATTTAAAGGAAACAGACCTTCCAGGGCATGATAATAAACCTCTTGAAAAGAAGTCGATGTTGGAATATATTGACAAAATTCTTTTTAAGTTTTTGAGAAAATTCGCTCCGCCAAATAAAATTAAAATTGTTGTTACAGCAGACCACTCCACACCCTGCAAACTAAAAAACCATTCAGCTGATCCTGTTCCTGTTTTGTTTTACAATGATTCAATTCCAAAAGAAAAGAAATTTTTTGAGAAAGAAGCAAGAAAAGGGACTTTGGGGAGCATGGTCGGAAATGATTTGTTGAAAAAAGTTGGGTTTTTGAAATGAATTTTTGAGCACAGCAATTATTAAAAATCAAAGAGCATTTCTTTTTTATACAGAAAACAAAGTTTTCTGTCTCTTAAACTTTAGAAAGTTCAAGATGATAACATATAATGATATTTATGAAGCAGCGAGAAAAGAGAGATATTCCGAGCAATTGCAAAATTTGTCTAAAAAGTTCATTACAGAAGTTGCAGATTATTTAAGGGAAAAGAAGGAGATAACTTCAAAAGAGGACGATGTTTTTTCTGATATTATTATCAAAACGAAAAAGCAGCTGGAAAATGCTGTAACTCTTTTCAAAGAGCTTATGCTTAGAAGGAAAAAAAAGATTTTGAATTTAGTCTTAATTGCGACTGAAACAGGAATTTCAAAACAGGACTTTGATAATATGCTCCAATTCGAAAAGGAACTTTTTGAGGAACTAATGAAATGCGTGGATTATTCTGATAAAAAACTTAACGGTGTTTTGAACGGGGAAAAAGAAGGAGAAACTGAGAATGAATTAATTTGTTTTTTACAGGATGTCGAGGGATTTGTGGGTTTGGAAGGAGAAAAAACAGGACCGTATCAAAAAGGGGAGATTGCAAATATCCCCCGGGAAATTGCTAAAATTTTAATTGAAGACGGCAAGGCTGAAGTTGTTGAGAAATGATTCTGTTATGAATGCATATCCGAAACATTTAAATACTTTAGTGAATATACATTCATAACTAAATTAATGCCTTTTGGTATAGGAGGAGTTAAAATGCCTATGGGAGACGGAACAGGACCAAATGGAATGGGTTCTATGACTGGAAGAAGAAGGGGATATTGTTCAGGTTTTAATGAACCTGGATTCATGAACCCTAGTTTTGGCAGAGGATTTGGCGGGGGAAGGGGATTTGGATTTAGAGCAGGATTTAATCCCCAGATGGTTCAACCTCAAGTGATTACAGAAGCTGAAGAAAAAAGGATTTTGCAAGAAGATTTAGAAATCTTGAAACAAGAAATGACTGAAATCCAGAAAAGATTGAAAGAATTTAAATAGCAGGAAGATTTAATTAAAAATGCCGAGACCAAGAATTTGCAGAAGGATTTTTTTTGATCCGAGGATAACTTATTTTAAACCAGTTGGCGTTGTCCTTAGAAATCTGCAGGATAGTATTTTGACAAAAGATGAATTAGAAGTAATCAGATTGATTGATTTAGAAAATGTAGAACAGAGCAAGGCAGGAAAAAAAATGAAAATTTCCCAGCCAACTCTTTCGAGATTGCTGAAATCAGCAAGAAAAAAAATAGCTGATGCGTTAATTAATGCTAAAGCAATAAAAATACAAGGAGGTAATTTTGAAATGGTTCAACAAAGGGGAATGGGTATGAGAAGAATGGCAGGGGCTGGTGGAAGGGGGCGTATGGGCGGATTTGCAGCAGGCCCCGGAGGAATCTGCAAGTGTCTGAAATGCGGATATGAAGAACCGCAAGTAAGGGGAGTGCCTTGCATGAACAAGAAATGCCCTAAATGCGGAGCAAAAATGGCAAGAGGATAAATTAGGATGAAAAGAAATAATATTAGAGAATCAATAGTTAAAGCTGGGAAGGGATTGTGGGGGGCCTTCCCCCTTATATTAGGAACAATCCTGCTTGTTAGTTTAATTATAACTTTAATTCCAAAATCTTTTTATGTTTCAATTTTCAGGGGCAATTTTATAACTGATTCTTTAATTGGGAGTTTGGTCGGAAGCATTTCTGCCGGGAGCCCGATTACTAGTTATATTCTTGGCGGGGAATTGTTGGAGCAAGGAATAGGTCTTATAGCAGTCACAGCTTTTTTAGTAGCTTGGGTAACTGTGGGAATTATTCAATTTCCTGCTGAATCCTTTATTTTAGGAAAAAAATTTGCGGTTTTGAGAAATCTTAGTTCATTTGTTTTTGCAATCATCGTTGCTATTTTAACTTTTTTGGTATTGAGTTTAATTTAAAATGAAATTCAGCAGAAAAATTCATATGGGGAATGCATGGAAGTTTTTAACCATGGTGTTAGGTGCTTACCTTGTTCTTTTTTTCATAGACTTGGAGTTATTCAAGACTTCTTTGAGTTTCTTTTTTAATATTCTGGAAGAGGTTATTCCTATTTTTGCTTTTATCTTTGTCTTGATGAGCATTTCCAATTATTTAATTACCCAGCAAATTGTTTTAAAGTATGTTCGGAAAAGGGGAATTAAAAAATGGTTTTTTGTGGTTATTGCAGGAATATTGTCTGCCGGACCGATTTACATGTGGTATCCCCTCCTCGCTGATTTGAAAAACAAAGGATTAAGTTATGGGTTAATAGCATGCTTTCTTTACAACCGCGCGATTAAAATTCCCTTATTGCCCTTAATGGTTTTTTATTTTTCTTTGAAATATGTATTAGTTTTAACATTAATTACAATTTTTGTATCTGTTTTTCAAGGGATAATTATAAATAAATTTATGGAAGTTAAAAAATGAAAAAGCAAAAATGACAAAATATAATAAAATAGGTCCTGAAAAAGTCATACAAGTTTACGATTCAAAAACAGGAATGAGAGGAATTTTAGTTATAGACAACACAAAAAGAGGACCTGGAAAAGGAGGTGTTAGGATGGTTCCTGATGTCTCTGTAGATGAAGTTAAACAACTTGCAAGAGCAATGACTTATAAAACAGCTCTAGCAGACTTGCCATTTGGTGGAGCCAAAGGAGGAATTATTGCTAATGCTAAAAATCTTTCTAAAGAAGAAAAAGAAAAAATAGTGAGGGCTTATGCTAAAATTTTAAAAAATTTAATTCCAAGTGAATATATTTCTGCCCCTGACATGTATACGGATAGTGAAGACATGGATAATTTTGCCGATGAAATTAGAAATAAAAGAGCATGTACTGGAAAAAGTAAAGAAGCAGGAGGGATTCCTCATGAATTAGGTAGTACTGGTTTTGGTGTAGTAGAGAGTATTAAGGTGGCGGCTGAGCATATTAAATTAAATCTAGATGGGGCTACAGTAGCTTTAGAGGGTTTTGGAGAAGTGGGAAAAGCTGCCGCTAAATTTTTATTAGAACTGAAAGTAAAAATTGTGGCTGTTTCAGATTCAAAAGGGTGTTTGTATAATGAACAAGGAATAGATATCAAAAAATTAATGAAGATAAAAAAAGATACAGGAAGTGTTGTAAATTATAAAGGAGTAATTAAAAAAACTCATGAAATATTTGAATTACCTGTAGATATATTAATACCTGGAGCAAGACCAGGGGTTATACATGAAGGAAATGTTGAGAAAATAAAAGCTAAGATAATAGCAGAAGCTGCTAACATACCCACAACTGCCGAGCTTGAAAAAAAGTTGCACAGTAAAGGTATTTTAGTTATTCCTGATTTTTTGTGCAATGCTGGGGGTGTGATTTCTTCTTATGTTGAATATATTAATGGTACAGAAAAAGAAGTTTTTGATTTAATAAGTAAGAAGATAAAAAGGAATACAAAACTAGTTTTTAAAAAATCTGAGAAAGAAAAAATAACCCCAAGAGAATCTGCTATGAAAATTGCTGAGGAAAGACTTGGTATTTAAAATTGCTTAAAATTTTAGAATGTCTCAAAAAGAGAAAATAAAAAAAGAATTGGAAGAACTCGAAAAACAAATCAGTGAATGTAAAAAATGTGATTTGTACAAAACAAGAACGAATCCTGTTGTTGGAGGAGGTTCACAAGATGCTGAAATAATGTTTGTTGGTGAAGCACCAGGATTTAATGAAGACAAGCAAGGAAAACCTTTTGTCGGGCAAGCAGGAAATATTCTCGACCAACTGCTAAAATCCATTGGCATGTCCAGAGAGGATATTTACGTTACCAATATTTTGAAATGTAGGCCTCCGGGGAACAGGAATCCTCAAGAAGAAGAAATTAATTCCTGCGCACATTATTTGGACAGACAAATAGAATTAATCAAGCCGAAAGTTATATGCTGTTTGGGAAATTTTGCCATAAAATTCATACTGAAGAAGTTTAACTTAGATAAGGAGATTCAGGGGGCCAGCAAAATTCACGGAAAGGTTTTAAAAGTTTCTACTCTTAATGGTCAGATAAAAATAATTCCTTTATATCATCCTGCTGTTGCAACTTACAATATGAACATGCTAAATATATTAAAGGAGGACTTTGAAAAAATAAAATGAGAATTGCTGTAGCTTCAGAAGGAAAAGATATTGAAAGCAATGTAAGTTCAATGGGGGGAAGGGCACCTTATTATTTGATTTTTGAAAATGGAAAACTTATTGAAGCAATTAAAAATCCTTTTGCTGTAGGAAGCGGTGGCGCTGGTTGGAGTGTTGCCTATATGCTGGCAGAGAAAAAAGTTGATTTAGTAATATGCGGCAAAATAGGGGGTAATATGGAATCTGCTTTAATGGAAAAAGGAATAAAGTTTGAAGAAGGTGAAGGAGAAGTTAAGGAGATTTCTGAAAAATTTAGATAAATTTATTAACTTTCTTTTTTTATTTTTCTTATGAATTTGGTGAGCAGGGCAATAACGGGGGGGGCATTAATTATTGCAGGATTAATCCTAATTGTGATTTCACTTTTTACTGTTTTTACTATTTTGATTTATGGAATTCCCCTTTTGGTTGTAGGTTTGATTATTTTCCTTAATAAAAAAGAAGATGAAATTGAAGAACGTAAAGATTTAAATAAAACAAAAAATAAAAAATAGCATGGAAAAAGAAATAATTGTTACAACAGGAAATGAAATTCCTGGGAAGAAAATTGTTGAAGTTTTGGGCGTTGTCCGGGGAAGCACAGTAAGAGCAAGAAATATTGGAAGAGATATTGGAGCAGGATTTAAGAATCTTATTGGCGGAGAAATAAAAACCTACACTGATATGACTGCTCATGCGAGAGACGAGGCTTTTAACAGAATGGTAAATCAGGCAGTGGGACTTAATGCAAATGCAATTATTGGTGCGAGGTTTATGACATCTATGGTTATGCAAGGGGCTTCAGAAATGTTGGCTTATGGAACTGCTGTTGTGGTTAAATAAATTTTGGGAGGAATATAATGGGAGAAGA
>CAYUZQ010000007.1:0-12450 GCA_964448815.1 Candidatus Woesearchaeota archaeon | reverse complement strand
TTTAGAAAAAATTATTTTCATTTAAAAGTCTTATGAAATCATCTTCTATATTTGTATTCTGTATCTTTTTTTCATAATTGATTTATAAACTGATTTCTTATTTTTTATAACTAAAATTAAATTTCATTTCCCTCTTTACATAAGAGGGCCATATTCACCCCCCTTATAGGGGGCTTTAAAAGAGGTAAAATGCCACAATATCTTTTCAGAAAAATTTTTCCAGAAGGATTTAAACAAGAGATATGCACTCTTTATGAATTAGGATTAGATGTTTCCGAAATAGAATATATTTTAAACTTAAGAATAAGAGAAATAGATTTGAAATTAAAAGATTAATTTTAAATTAAATCAACCATATAGTCTGACTTATATTCATCTACAACAGACCCTACTTGGAATTCTTTTATAATTTTTGAAAATTTTGTTCTTATTTCATACATAACATTGTCAAAATCCTTGAAATCTCTTGAACAAATGTTTATTCCAATATCCCAGTTACCACTGATCTTTGCAATAGTAACAATTTTTTTATGATGTTTAAGAAACTCTATGAATTTCTTTTCCCTTTCAATATCAAAATTAGATAGTGTGAATAATACAAATGTATACATTGGATTCCCAAGTTTTGCAGGATTTAGGAGGGCATGATAGAATCTTATTATTTTGTTATCTTCTAGTTTTTTGATTCTGTATTTTACAACATCTCTAGGAAGTCTTGTTTTTTTTGCAATCAATGAAATAGATTGTCTGGCGTTGAGTTGTAGTTCTTTCAGTATCTTTTTATCTTTTTCATCAAGATTTGCCTTTTCTCCATACACTAGTCTCTGCTCTACTTCCATGACTCGTTATGGAGAATTATACTTAAAAATATTTCTATTTTGAGTAAAAATTAGCAGACAAGCTTTTATAATAGAATATCGCTCCCTTTTTATGGCCAATTTAATAAGTCTTTATAATAAAATCGCTGGAGAATATGATAAAAACGGAAAAAGAGGTAGTTGGTACAGCCCACAAGTTCTTTTTGGTCTACATTTCCCTTTTGTGAATCCTAAAGACAAGTTATTGGATATGGGAATTGGGACTGGTTTAAGTTCAAAACCTTATCATAAGCTTGGATTAGAAATATATGGGGTTGATGCTTCAAAAGGGATGATTGAAGTTTGTAAAGAGAAAGAGCTTACAAAAAATTTACAGGTTTTTGATTTAAAAAACATAGGACAAAAACAACTTCCCTACCCAAACAATTATTTCAATCATATAGTCTCAAACGGGGTCTTATGTTTTTTAAGAGATTTAGATCTTGTTTTTAAAGAAGTCGAGAGAGTATTAATGAATAGAGGAACTTTTGCTTTTACTGTAGAATCTTCTGAAAAGGAAGATGTTTCTTCAAGATTAATTACTGTTGAGGAAGCTTGGGGTTCAACTAATCTTGATTCAAAGATAGAATTTCCAATTTTTAGTCATGGAAGAAAATATATTGAAAAACTTGCTAAATCGCAGGGATTCTGTTTTTTGATTAACCCCCTTAAATTTCATGCTTATTATTCTCCATCAGAAGAAAAAAATGTTTATTTTGACGCATATATATTAAAAAGATAATCCCTTTGGAGATGCTTTCTTTCATTTCATAATCTGGTTTTTAAGTATACTTTTTAATAACCTTACAATTAAATTATATACTTCTTCTGTCAAGTTCATTATTAACAATCGTGATTGTCTGGCTTGCGAAATAAGTTTTTGAACCAATAGAAATTTTCTTTGTAATTTGCTTTAACCTCTTCAATTCTTTTTTTGGCAATCCTTCTTGGTCTCCTAAAATAAAAACACAATTCTTGGGAATTTTGGCTTTTCTTATATCTTCTCCTTTTTTGTCTAAAATAAAAATTTCATTATCTTCAGAAAGTTCTTCAACAACTTTTAAAAAACTCTTTTTTTCAACAAAACATCCTGGTAACACTTCTGTTTTTTTCCCTTTTTTATACTTATACAATAATATTTGAATAATCTTCGCAACATCTTTTTTGCTAATAGGAGTTCCTTCTTTGATTTGAATTTCAATATGTTTTGGAGGGTCTGGCATGCCATAGAAAATCAGATGCATCTTTACATCTTCTCTAAAATCATGTGACAAAAACAATGCAGAGATTATAGAATGAATTACAATATCCATTCTTCCTGCTTTCATTAAATTCCCTCCAGATAGAGATTTTCCACTTGTCGCTGCTTTTGATGAAAAATATACAAAGTGTCTCATATCACAATTAATTTTATATACCTATAAAAATTTATCTTATTATGGATGGAAGAAAAGGTAAACAAAGCGGACTTGTTTTAAAATTAAAACCTAAAACAATAAATATCGCTACATTATCTAATAATGCAAGAAAACATTCTAATTTATATTCCTTCTGAATTATTAATAACCAGCCCTCATTTATACAGAAAAGAAGGAACCTATGTTTCTAGATGACTTTAAAAGTTAAAATTATATAAATATTTATATACCTATAAAAATTTATCTTATTATGGGAAGAGAATATACTGAAAGAGATCCCTTTGGAGATGTTAATGCGGAATTAATTAAATTAAATATCCAGTATTCTGAACTTCCTTCCCCTTTTGAATCTTTTGATCCTTCAATTGTAGTTGAAGATCCAGCACTTTGCAGAAAAGGCGGTCTTGTAGAAAAAAGTGAGATTTAAGTTTCTATATTAAATTTAGATATGCCTCATTAATTTTATAATCTAAGAATTTTATTTCTCCACTTTTTTCAGTTACTATAAATTCAAAATAACCTTTCCTGTTTGTGTTCGGATTTGTCCTAACAATCTGAAAAGCCCTCCATAATTCTTCTTTAGCAGATTCTTCTTTTTCAATATACCATTTTGCTCTTCCAAATTCTCCGTCAAATTTAAATCCCGCTAAAGGATTTTCTTTTCCTGCAGTTAATCTATCTAATTCTCTTGTGATTTCTCCTCTTGCAGAAAAATTTTTAATTACAATAATCCCTCCATATTCATTCGGTTCCCAATCACTTAATCCAATAGTCCAGAGATTCTCGTCCCCTCTTATGACTTTTTCTAAAAAGTTTTCCATACTTTCATAGTTGAGATACCCTTTTGTTGGTTCTCTTGTTAGTTCTCTTTTTCTCCCTTCTTCTGTTGGCAATGCCCGAATGCAAAAACCTTTCCCTTGTTGGATATATTTGCTAATAAACTCTATTAATTGTCTATTGTTTTCTGTGAAATCTGCGTAGGGAATTTCAAGATAATCAAATTGAGGCAATCCTGATTGTTGCAATCTTATCATGTCTTCAGATTTTTCTGTATGGACTTTATCTGCTAATTCTCCTTCCCCGTCCCTTCGTAATGCTGTTTCCCAATTAGACATTGTTTTTCCACTCATCTTTTATGCTCCTTCATAAAAATTTCAACTTCTTTGTGGAAAAAATCAGTCAGTTCTTTTTTGTAATCTTTTAAATCCATCCATTTAAAATCAGAATGTTCTTCACTAATCTTTAAAAATCCTCCGTTTGGGTTGCACAGAAAAACTATCATTGTGATTATTTGTCCATCTTCTCTTCTAAAATGGCGTACAGTCATGGGTTTAATCACTTTAACATACAAACCAGTCTCTTCCCGAATTTCCCTCATTAATCCCAAAATTGGATCTTCTCCTATTTCCAGTCTTCCGCCAGGAATCTCCCATATATTCGGCATCTGGACATCGTCTTTTGCTCTTTTCATTACAAATAATTTATTACCTTTAATAATAAAACCTTTAACTGCTAATCTGAAATCTTTCTCCTGAGACATGCTTAATCAAGATATTTTTCATTTTAAACTATTATTGTCTTAGAAAAGTTATTTTATAGGTTGCATAACAAACTCTGATTTAGCAAAAATATCTCCTTTGTTTATTACTTTATACATTCCAATAAACTTCTCCTCAGAAAAGATACATATAATCTTCCCAACATCCCAATCTTGTTTTTTAATTAAATCTTTTTTATGTATTGGCTTGCCGGTAAAAATTTGTTTTAAATTCTCTTTTTTAATCTCAACTATTGGATAAACTTTTTTAATTGCTTCCTCAGCAGGAATTATAATTTCTCTTAATTCTTCTTCGTTTGCTTTCTCTAATTTATACAAATCTACAAATTCTTTATCATCTTCTTTGAAAATTCCTGCTCTAATTCTTCTTAATTCTAACATATGTGCACCAATTCCCAATTCTTTTCCTAAATCATCAATTAGTTTTCTAATATAAGTTCCTCCTTGAACTTCTGCTTTAAACAAAATATCCTTGCCCTCTTTTTCCAACAATTCAAATTTTTTAATTTCTCTTTCACGTTCTTGTCGTTTAACTCTTGATTTTACAGGAGGTGTTTGTTTTATCTTACCAAGAAATTTTTTCTTTATTATTTCTTCAATCTTTTCTGAAGAAACATCTTCATGAATTCTCATAATTCCAACATATTCTTTATCTTCCCCTAAAAAATAGCCAGTAAGTTTGCACGCACGATTTAATGCAACAGGTAGAACACCTGTGACTTTCGGGTCAAGTGTTCCAAAATGCGAAGTTTTTCTCGAGTTCAATGTCTTCCGAACAAAATCAGAAACATTAAATGAAGTCGGTCCTGCTGGTTTATCAATATTTATAATTCCAAATTCAAGAAGTTCTGAAAGGGGTTTTTTTAACATAATAATTGAATTACCTATAATTTTATATAATTATCTCTATAGTTATTTTATGACAATTAAACAAGCACAATACGATGTACATAAATGGGTGCAGCAATTTAAGGTTGAATATTTTAAACCTCTTGAAATGCTTGCCCAATTAGTTGAGGAGGTTGGAGAATTAAGTAGGGAATTAAATAACAGATACGGCCCGCGCACAAAAAAATCCCCAGAGGACACAGCGGATATTGAACAAGAATTAACAGATATTTTGTTTGCTGTTATATGCATGGCGAACTCGCAGGACATTGATTTAGATGAAACATGGAAAAAGAAAATGGATAAATGCTATGGAAGAGATAAAAATCGTTTTGAACTGAAAGATTAATTTGAAGAGATCGGTTCAAAACCTTCTTTTATTCTCGCAGGATTAACATAGTCTCTTAACCATTCTTCAGATTCTGTATCAGCTAGCATTCCAAGAAAATTTTCTCTAATATCAAGAATATGTCCATACGGACCCCTTCTTCCACGGTCTCCGTTTAATTGTTGTATATAATCTCTTATTTGTGCCTCTTCTTGTTCACTAATTATCTCTCCAAATAGATCTCTTTCTTTAAGCAAATCTCTACAAATTGCTTTTTCTAAATCCCATATAGAGGGTTTATTTCCTCTGGGATATTTACATATTATTCTTTGCAATTCTTCACGTTTATTAATAGCTGAAATAATCCTTCTCAATGGTTCTTTAATTTCTTTAAAAGAATATTGTGTCATTTTATTTCTCCAATGCCTTCCTTATCTGCCTTTTTGGTTGTTTGGTTTTCCCGACTGTTTGGTGCTTCATTTGTTTTGCAGCAGCTTTTTCTATTTGTTTTCCAGCTTCTTCACCAGCCTTTGCTTTTTCTTTTTCTTCTTTAATTTCTTCTTCTGTCCTTTTTCCCTCTGCCGGCGTTTCCTCTTTCTCAATTTTTTTCTTTTTGCTGATTTCTTTACCAATCTTTTCTCTTTTCTCTTCTCTTAATTTCTTGAATTTTAAATTATCTGGAAATTCCACAAGCTCTGCTTTAACTATGTCTCCTTCTTTTGTCGCCTTGATTTTTATTTTATGTGGGGGATTTTTTATACCCCTGAACCACACAAATTCATTTAGATATTTGTCAAGTTTAATTTTATTTAGGTCTCTGTCATAAACTTTCATGTGCCTGGCTAAAAATTCTTTTATTGTTTTAATTGCTTTGGGCGTCTTTTTATAACGCGGAACATGCTGGTATCTTTTCCTAAGCGGGATTATGTATTCTCTTTCAATTTTTTTTTCTGTTTTAACTTCTGGTTTTTTTACCATTTTAACTTAACCCAATTTCATCTTTAATTTTTTTAATAGCATTGATTGATAATTCTAAAAATTCGTCAAGTGTTAATCCAGTTTTTTCAATCTCTTTAATTATTTCTCTGTCGCAATTTGCAGCAAATGCCCTGTCCTTGAATTTTTTCTTTAATCCTTTAACTTCCATGTCTGAAATTTTTTTTCCTCTCATCAAAGCATAGGCATAAATAATTCCAGTCAATGTTTCAGATGCTGCCAAGGCATACTCTATTTTTTCTGTTCTTTGCTTGTCTTTGAATTTTGGAATAACTTCGTGACCATAGCCATGTGATTGGATAATTTGAATAAATTCCTCGTCAAAACCAGCATTTTTTAAAATCCCTTCTGCTTTTATGCAATGTTCTGCTACTTCATTTTTTGTTAAAGCCCAGTCTACATCGTGCAATAACCCAAGCATCCCCCAATATTCTCCATCCTCTTCAAATTTTTCTGCTAATGCTCTCATAATTGTTTCAGATTCTAAATAATGGTTCATATCTGATTCTTCCTGAGGATATTTTTTCAAAAGTTCAATTGCCTGCTCTCTGTTAATTGGTAGTTTTTTCTTTTCCATTTTACTTGAAATGCGATTTCTTTTGTCTTCGCGGTTTAATGTGAAGTTTAGTTCTTCTCCATGAACGCCTGTGCCTTGTTATTGCAGAAGGATGAATTTTTTTGCCCATCCCGAACTTTTTCAAAACCACCCAAATCGGAGCCCACTTTGTTCTTCTTCCAGCTTTGGCAAGTTTTATTTTTTTATTTTGATTTTTTATCGGCATTTTTAATTTTATTTTTTTAATTCTTCTATTACTCCTTCTATTTTTGAAACCCACTCTTTTGGAACCCCACTTTGAACCTTATAAATTCCTTTTATTCCATGAAAAGGGGAGTTTAGAAATACTCTGTATAACTCTCCATTTTCATCTACTAATAAAGGGGGTTTTATCCCCAAACCTCTTACAGCTTTTAATCTTGGAATTTCTTCTTCTGGCTTTGAATTATAATCAAAAAGTTCGTCTCCGAATTCTAAACTCATTTCACTTCCTCCATAAATTTTTTACCTTTTTGAGTGAGCTGTCTTCCTGGTTTTCTTTTTTTCACGCCCTTAACATCTTCTGCAATTTCTGTAAAGCCTGCAGCATCAGACTGCTGAAGAATTGCGCGGATTATTTTTCCTCCTGCCCTGCGGAATTCCTCTGTTTTGTAACCTCGGTTTTTTTTACTTCCATATCTGGTTCTAAGTCTGTTGACACCGGCAAGTTTCTTTTTGTAAATTTGCCTCAAAATACTTGCAGCCCTCTTAAACCAAAAATCAGGCTCGTCAATCGGTCTTTCTTTTGCAGGACCAGACTTAACAAACTCTGCCCATTCAGGCATTTTAAATTCAGAAACTTTTTTCAAAGCCTCAGCTAATTTTAAATTATATTCTTGCGCATCTAAATCATATACTGGATTCATTTTATTATAGCCACTCTTTTCAGAGTTAGACAAGTCATAGACTGTTTGGCTAAGATTATTTGAGAAAAAGAGTTTATAAGTTTTTGGTTAGAAGGGGAGGTCATCTTCTGGATTTTCTCCAGGATTTTTTAATTTGTAATCCTCATGGATTAATTCTCCAATATAATCTTGAGCAAATCTTAAAGCAATATTTTCTTCCTTTAAACGACCTTGTAATTCTTCAGGGGTTATTTGATTAATTAATTTTATTAATTTAACTCTGTCCTTCTCTCCAGCTATTTTTCTAGCTTGTTCTTTTTGAGATTCTGTAAGAACTACGAATTTCTATTGTGTAGTTACCTCCATCTTCTCTCACAATCCCCCAATCGTCAATTTCTCTATCCATTGTTATTCTATAAATAAGTCTCTTTTTATTAATTTCTCTTCTCAAAAGTATATTTCACCGAACATCCTTTCGCCATCTCTTGACAAAAATTGTAAACCCGACAACTCTCGCTGTATAATTTCTTCCAAGTTTTTCTAAAATCTCCTCAGAGATTCTTTCAACATCTGATTTGTTTTTTCTCACTGATTTCAAAACAGAAATCTTCATATTCTTGCATTTATTAAAATGATTTTTCAGAGTTTTAATAAAATTCTCATTTACACCTTGTTTTCCTAACTGCACTTGTCCTTGTCTTTCTGGCATTTTTGTTTTAAAACTCAAAAGTTTATAAATATCACTTAATTAGGTTATATTAGGTTATTTTTATGATTGCCATTAATTAGTAATTACAAAAAAGGAAGTTTTATAAAGTTTAGAAGCAATTTAATTTTATGGGAAATGAAGAAGCTCACTTCTACATGATTATGGCTCTTGCTGTTCTGATTGTATTTGGGATATCTGGATACAGAGAAGGATTAAAAGAAGAGGCTTTTAGAAAAGTTGAGATTCGTGCAGATATAAACAAGGATACTTTTACAGACTGTAAAGAATGGAGAAAAGTTTATGACTTATTGGGAATTCATTTTGATTCTTCTAAATATGATCCTAGAAAGGATTTATCATTAAATCAATTGGAAAAATATCTAAGTGTAAATAAGAAATAGGTTATTATATTCTTTTTTTCTTCTTATGAAAAGAACCCTATAAGGATAATTTATCTTAGTGGCTATCTTATGGCAAGCCAATTTCATGTTGGGCAATGGTTTTTGATTTATTCGCAATTCATACAATATCACTTCAAATTTTTTATTGTCAATATTTTTTAATACTCTTCTTTGGAATGCCTGTATGTCATATATGCGGGCAAAATTTCCTGAATGTTTTCCACCAGGCAATATCGCAGTTTTGTCAATTAATTTTTTAGATGATCTGTCAAAATGTTTCTTAAAGTCTTCCCTATCACTTACTTCAATATACTTGTTCCCTATCAACATTGGGATAATAGCACATCTTCCTTTTTTACTAAGCAGGCGTTGGATTTCTTTAATGAACTTTATGTCTGAATTTCCTTGGAAGTGTTCAAAAGAATGATGGCAGGAAATACAGTCCATACTTTCATTCTTGAGGGGAATTTTTCCTGCATCTGATTCTATAAAACTTACTTTTTTAGGGAAATGTTCCTTTAGTTTCTCAGAAATCCTTATATCTTGGAGCAATCCTTTTTTTGATTTAATCTTATCAACGTAAGAATATTTACCTCCTGCTGCATCCATATAGGTCTCGTCATGTTTTATTTTGAGAAGAAAGAATGTCGTATATAATTCAATCAGTTTTTTGCTGCATATATCTTGATGTATCTTTCTATAGTCTGGAAAATACTTTTCTACCCACTTTACATATTTTTGGCGATTCAATTCAAGCAAAGAAACCTCACAATTAAATCCGCTCACTCTTAAGTCCTTATATCCAACTGATTTAACTACTCTATTTAATTTAGAATTGAACTTCATTTTCTTTGCTCTAAATATTTCTCAAGAGCTTTTTTAGTTTTCTTGATATCTCTCGGAGTTTTGCATTCAATAATTATCTTCCTTATTCTTGAAATATTTAGCATATCTAAGACATATTTCCAATCTAATGTTCCATCATTAATTGCTTTATGCTCGTCAATAATTCCATTATTATTATGGGCATGGATATAAATGATTCTGTCTTTAATCTTGTTTATAAACTTTTCTAGGGGAATTCCAATTTCTTTATGCCCTATTGCAAAATTTAAATGTCCTAAATCCAGAACACATTTTAATCTTGGAAATTTTTTTAATATATCTAAAAAATTTTTGTATTTATGCCCCGAGTTCTCATAGAGCATTTCTACTTTATTTTTCTTAGCAAAATTCAGAAGTTCCTTAAGGGATTTTTCTTCCTTTTTTGTTAACTTTTCTGGCTTTAAGTGGAAGATAAATTCTTTGCAGCCAAGAATTTTACATAAGATGATTTCAGATTTTAATACCATTAATTCAGATTCTTCAAAATCTTTAATTTTAAATTTTTTACTTCCAAAAATTCTTGTTGTTTGTGTGTGCATACTTAAATTTTTTCCTCTCAGAAATTTTTTAGCTTTGGCAATCTTTTTACGATTAAATAAAAACCCTCTATCAGAGCTTATTAATTCAAAGGTATCAAATTTTTTCCAATTTTCTATATCTTGGTATATATTATAAATTTTTAGTCCAATCTTAGGAATTTTCATTTCCCTCTCTCCTTCAAAACTCCTTCAATCTTCCTTTTTTTAATTGTCTTGGTTTTTGATTTTCTGACTTTCCATGTTCCAGGCTTCATGCCTTTTTCTTTAGAAATGTCTTTTCCTGTGAAAATATTAATTTTAACATCTGATTTATTGTCTCTCCAATCTTGGCTATAACTTACACAAATAGCCCTGCTAGTTACAATATCTTTTTTTGAAGGTTTTAAATTATCTATCACGCAAAAAGGACTCCCAGAAGCAACAGTGTGGATTATGATATTATCCTTTCCCTCAAATTTTTTCATAAGTTCATCATTACTTTCTGCATCCTTTCCAAGCAAAATTTCAGTTCCAGATTTAAGTTTTATTCTTCTAGGTTTCATCTTTTTTTTAACCAAGTATTCACAATCTTTAAACATTTCTTTTGATTTTGCCATTTAAGTTTTTGAGTGGCTTTATTAAAACTTAACCATTGATAATCAAAATGTTCTCTTTCGTCTAACTTAATTTTTCCTTTTCTTACTTCAGCAGAATAGAGCGAATAACTTTGTCCTTTGAAACCTTTTCTGTCTGGATATTCCTTATCATATTTAAATTTTCCAGAAACACCAAGCCTTTTTATTTTAACTGCACATAATCCAGTTTCTTCTTTTAATTCTCTCTTAACAGATTTCTTTTTTGTTTCATAAAATCTTCTTCCCCCTTTTGGAAATTCCCATCCTTTCCAGTGAAGTTTTCTTTTTAATATTAAATATTCAATCCCTTTTTTTGTTTTTGCATAAGTCACAATAAAAAGCGACTTACGGTATTTTTGTTTCATTTTTACCTACAGAAAAAAATTTTGTTGCAATTAAAATTCCTAAAATAGAAATTGTTGTAATGAGAATGGCACTAATTAACTTTCCCTTTACAGGACTTGCTTCACTTACTTTATTGACGTATTCTGTTATAACATCTCTCCAAGAGAGAGCAATCAAAAAACCAAAAGCCGCGACTATCGCAGTATTCATTGATTTTTTTAATTCCAATTTAAACTTTTTAGCAGATTCCTTTATTTTTTCTTTTCTAGTTTCTAGTTTTTTCATTTTTCCCATTTTTCCAAAGCCTCTTCTAACTCAACATGTGTTTTTGCATACTCCTTCAAAGAAGTTTTTTCCAAAACAGCATCAACAGCCTGCCTCATTGCTCTTGCTCCTGCTTCACTTCCAAGAGGGTGTCCGTGAATTCCTCCCCCTGCCTGTATTACTAAATTTCTTCCCAAATGTTTTATCAAGAATGGGACATGTCCAGGATGCAACCCCCCAGAAGAAACAGGCATAACTGATTTAATATTCATCCATTTTTGTTTTAATCTTTCATGTGTGGCTTTGACATCCTTCATTGAAATTTCTTCCACCAAATCTTCAATATCTTCAATGTCTCCTTCTAATTTTCCAATACCTGTTCCAATATGGATTTGATCCACTCCAATTAACCTGGCGAAGTCAGCGAGAACCATCATATTTATTCCGTGCTCTGGATTTCTGTCAAAAGCAGCATGCATTGCACGATGAGCATGAATTGCAGTTTTAAAATTAGATTCTCTCAAAGTTTGTAACGCAGCCCAGCCGGCAGTTAAAATATCTATCATTATATACTTCCCGCCCATTTTCTCAACAAGCTGCGCTCTTTTTACCATTTCTTTTGTTTCTGCAGTAACATTAACAAGATAAGCTTTTTTTTCTCCTGTCTCTGACTCAGCTTTGTCAGCCATCTCTAAAGTTTTCGCAAGTCTCTTTTCAAACTGATTGAATCTCTGTGAGGCTAAATTCTCGTCGTCTTTTACAATATCGCAGCCGCCTTTCCAGGATTCATAAGCACTTTGTGCGTGGTGTTTTACATTCAGTCCCAACTTTGGTTTTATTATTGTTCCGACCAATGGCCTTGATTTTATTTTCATCATTTTTCTTATCCCTTCCAAGCCGTATCTTGGTCCGGAAAAACTTTTTAAAATATTTTTAGGGAAAGAAACATCCTCCAACCGGATTGCTTTCACAGCCTTCATTCCAAAAATGTTCCCGGCAATTGAAGACAGAATATTTGGAACATTGCCTTTCTCAAAAAGTTCAGAAGGGTAGGCAATTTTTACTCTGCCGTCTTTTTTAATCGAGAAAACTTTTGCCTTAATCTTTTCAACATAATCTGCTTTTCCTCTTGCAACATTTGTCCAAGTTCCGACGCTACTTTCTAAGGCAACAGTATTTGCAGCTTCTTTAAGAGAAATCCTGTTCGG
>CAYUZQ010000006.1:2946-12606 GCA_964448815.1 Candidatus Woesearchaeota archaeon | reverse complement strand
TATCAGAATAAACCCATACCGCACTAGTCAAAATTGTATCATCTACGTTCACCCCTCGATTAAAAAGAATAATTTCTAGTTCAGAGTCCACAATTTCTTCAGGGTATAATTGAGAATAACTTTTTGTTAAAGGAGAATAATACCACATTGCTTTTATATCTGATAATTGAATCTCACTGCTTGCTAAAATCCCTTCTTCAGGCATTGTTCCAGCAACGATGTTCCACCCTTTCTCTAAATCTATCGTTACTTCGTATACACCATTACTATCCTTTATCATTGTCGCACAAACAAAAACACCCAACCCAACTAAAGTTATCAAACCAACAAACATAATTATTCTTTTATCCATGTTATCTAAAGAAAAAGAATTTAAAAAGTTTCTCATTTCTCCTTGCCAAAATCAAATAACAGATTCCTCAGTAAAATTCTCAATTTTTTTAGGAATATTTTCTTCCTGTGAAAATGCTCTTGCCAAATCCTTGAGCCACCTAATTCTGTCAATCTCCATTAAAGAATCCAAATCTTTTGCATCAGCATCATAAGAATATTCCACCCAATAATTTCCTATTTCATATTTAACAATAACCCGTTCATTGAATAAATTAGCAGTTCTTTTTACAGATGCGTTTCCGAATTCACTGAAAAGAATCTCTTTCTCTTCGTCAGTCAGTTCTGATGAAATTTCAGGAACATTTGTCGCATTTGTAAAAATAATTTTATCAGTAGTTTCATTTACTCCGTCCATCGTGTCAGGTTCTGCTTTTGTTTCATTAAAAATTTCCTCTTCAGAAGATTCATTTATCACAACTTTTCCTTCTTCTGATAAAGCAGTTAAAGAAATTATTTCTTCTCCACTATAAACCAAACTTACATTCAATTCCTCTTGCTCCATTGTTAAATTTAAATTGCTTAAATCAAGAGCAAGTGCTTTTTCACTATCTCCTAAATAATCCTCGCCAAAACCCTGCTCATCCCAGGAATAATTTGTTGTGACAATTATTTTATTTTCTTCTATTCTCAATTCAACAACATCGTCTGGTAATTCTTCAGATTCAGTTTTCACACTCTCTTCAGATTCAGTTTTCACACTCCAGGGCAAAATCTCTGCAGTCTGCCCTTCTTCTAAATAATAAACAAAAGGGCTATCTGCTGAAACTTCTCCCTCAATCTCCACTCCAACTTTTATAGAATCTTCTACAGAATATCCTGTTAATCTTAAAAAAGAATTGGAAATCGCCATGAATAATTTAGAAACAATGTTGTCTGCAATTAAAGATTCTTCAGGTTCTTCTGGAGTTTCTGCTGTTTCTTCTTTTTCTTCTATTAGTATCAATCCTCGCTCATCAACTATCTCTATTTCTCCAACATATTCTTTTGTTATAATTTCTTGTTCTTCATCAGAATTTATATTTTCTGTAATTTCTGTTTCTTCTGTATCTATCTCATTAGTAATCTGCCCTTCCTTAAGTGTTTCATTTGATTCTTCAGGCTCTTCTTCAGCAGATTTTCCTTCTGTTGGAACTTCTTCTGAAAATGTTTCAGAATAAACATATAATTTAAAATTAATAGAAGGATAAATTTTTTTGGTTCCTTTCACTCCATAACCTAAACCTTCCCCAGAAACAGATTTTCCTTTTATATAAAAACCCCCTTCGCTCGGCTCTTCTGAAACCAAATCACTTAAATCATATCTAAAAAAATTTCCGTTATTTTCAAAAACTACTTCTGATGAAGCTGGAATTAACTCTCCTTCTTTCAAGGAAAGAATTAAGTTCCCTTCAAGAGGCTGGTTTTCCTGATAATTCTCTTCCAAATTTAAAACAGCCCTGCCAGAAATACTCTCCTTAGAAAAAATTATTGTATAAATCAGGGCTGTCATTAAAACAACTCCAAAAAAAATTAAAAGGAACGCTTTATAATTAAATTTCTTTCCAGCTCCGCGATATTCTGATATTACTTTTCCATTTACCCTGCGGCTGTGATAAACATAAGGTCCGTAAAGTTTCCCGTCCTTTTCAATATATTTTTTATAAGCCATTCATACCTCTTTTAAATTGTAAGTAACTAATGACAAAAACAAAAGAATATATTTAAAGCTTTCTTAAAATAAAAAATTACTGCCCGCAGTACTGGGCTTCCCAAATATGATATTGCTGACCTTGGCTTACATTCGCAAGAGGTTCATATACAAGATTTATCATTAAACTTATTTCTGAAACATTAATATCCTCATCGAAATAAGTTGCTGATTGAATTCTAAAACACCTTGTCTCTGGAGAATTACTGAAATTTACATAATAT
Organism: Candidatus Woesearchaeota archaeon; assembly: GCA_964448815.1. Taxonomy (GTDB): domain Archaea; phylum Nanobdellota; class Nanobdellia; order Pacearchaeales; family GW2011-AR1; genus CAYUZQ01. The sequence goes on along the minus strand of CAYUZQ010000006.1, from coordinate 10,302 downwards.
GAAGTATAAGCCATTAATTCTAATTGGTCTTTTGGAAGATCAGGGCTCTTAAATCTGTGAGTACTTCCCTCATCTGGCCAAACCGAAAAGACATCTCCTTGGTTAACTGGGTCATTCAAATCACACCCACCTAAACCATCTGCAGTAAATCCTGCAGGACATGTGCAGTCAGCATTACAATTTGTGCCCCCATCACATTCCACTCCCGCGTCTTCAGGAGGATTCCAAGTGCCGTTGCAAGAAGGAGGAGCAAGGGAAATGCAAGAAGAATAATCATAAGACTGGCAATCGCTACTGCATGAGATGGTTCCCCCACCAAGATACCCTTGGGTCTCGCAACTCTCTCCTCCTAAACTTGTCATATCACAAACTTCATAAATTGGAGGAATCTCTGCATTTGGAGTTTGAATTAAGTTGTCTCCACAAAATCCAGTATCAGGGTCTCCTGTTCCTCCACCTCCATTTCCATTTCCGTTCCCCCCTCCATTTTCTCCACCCACACCCTCTCTGGAAATTTTTCGTGTATCAACAATATCCCCAGTAACTTCTTCTCCAGAATCCGATTTGTAAATTGGTGCAATGGAAACTGTCTCAACATTATCAATATCTAATTCACTTAAAGTAAGGGGAAAAGTTTCTTTTCCTAATTCTGGGAGTGTCGTTTCTTTTCTGGAAATTTCAGAATTATCCTCATCCTCAATAACAAAGTTTATTGCAATCAAATCTCCTTTCCCGGCATTTCTTTTGACACCCACTTTAACATCCCCCGCATCAATATAAGCACTCTCGATTTCTAAATTAATTGTAAATTTTCCTAAGGAAATTCCCCCTGCTCCAGTCCTGACAAAATTAATATATGCAACATAAAGAATTCCTATGGCAACAATAACCAGCAGTATAATTATCAACGACGTTACAATCATTGATAACCCTCTTTTTTTCATAAAATGCATTAGAATTTAGGATTTATAAATATTCACCAAGACAAAAATATAATCTATTGTGGGGGTTGTTGTGGTTCCTGATAAAGAACCAAAATTACTGACTGATTCTCACTAACTGGAATCTGAACATATCCATTTTGCTGAATTTGTGCTAGGATATCATTTATAGCAATTTGGTATCCTTGTATTTGATTATTCACTGCGTAACCGCTAATCTTAGGATTAATTAAAAAAACATAAGCAAGAACTGCTGCTAAAACTAAAATTACTAAAAGTAAAATTCCGATAATCAAACCAGTTTTGTTCATCCCTTGTCCCATGTTATCTCAAAAGAAAACTCCCTTTAAAAACTTTTTTATTTATTTTTGACCGGAAGGAAGTAATAAAAACCTATCACAAGATTCTTGATTTTAATCTGAGGTTGTAATTTCAACCATTGTTATTACATCTTTCCAGAGAATATTCCCGTCGGATTTTACATAAACAGAAATAACATCCCCTTGCTCAAACCCAACAGTTCCATAAGAAAGAACATCATAGTCTTTTACCACCCCTCTGGAATCTGCGACCATGGAATTTCCAAATCCTATTGGCTCTCCGTTTTTGTAAATTACTATTTCTATTTTCTCTGAGTTGCCCTCGTCGGCAATTTCCAAATTTGTGGACATTGCAGTAATGCTTCCGCTTCTGGTCATTACATACCCCTTTTCAAAACTTGTTTTTACTCCAGTAGCTGTTTCAAGAAACCCTGAACCATTTACAGTTTCTTTGGTTCCAAAATTCAAAAACGAACGCTTGTAATCTTCGGAGGATAAAGTTTTTTTAAATGTCTCCTCTGAAACAGTTATAACAAAAACTGGTTTTTCACCATCCATATTAATCTCATATAAAGCCAGATTAGTGTCATCTATATTTTTTAAATCAACATTTTTCGGCAATTCAGTAAAACTAACCTGCTTCACACTTTCCACATCATTTTCAGAAAGGCTTTTTTTCTCTACGACATTTTTTACAAAATCCTCGACATCTTTTTCAAGCCCGCCCGAATTTTTATTGCCCCCAGACAAATCCCCGGAAAATGCAAAAACTCCTGCACTGAGTAACAAAACAATTCCTACAGCAAGAAAAACAAATATTTTTTTCATCTCTTTTACAAATTAACAGAAATCATTATATTTAAATATTCCTATTAGAATACCATAACATGCAGGACAAAATAACAAAACAAAAACTTGAAAAATATTATAGGTTGACAAATAAAGCATTAAAGGAAGTGAAAAAATCAGTTGTGAAGGGAAAAGAAAAAGAAGCGAAAGAAATAATTGATATGGTTTCTAATTATCTTTCAGATGCAAAATATTTCGAGAAAAAACAGGATTTCGTAAATGCTTTCGCTGCGATAAATTATTCCCACGGCTGGCTTGACTCTGGTGTTCGGCTGGGAATTTTTGATGTTAGAGACAGGAAGTTGTTTACTGTGAAATAGATAAAAAAATAAAACCTTTAGGGATTAATTATTTCCTCAAAATCCTTCATGAGGGGCGTATGTATCCATATCTGATTTTATTCTTTCAATTTCCTCAGAATTCCTCCAATTAGAATCTTTCGCCTTTTTATAGAATTTAATTAAAAAAGCTCTATCTTCTGAAGTGAGGTGATAATTTTCTCTATGCGAATATTTTATTGGAACAGGGTCTTTTAACATTTCTTCACAATCTTGCAAACATTTCTCTTTTGCAGTATCAATATCTCTACTAAGGGTCTTACCGTCTGGAGAATAAATATAATCAAATGAACGCCCAGTAAACTTAATTTCATTATGTATTAATCCAGCAGCTGCTACCCTCCCATTAAGTAGTGACTCACTGCTCTTAACATAGTTTCATCAATTGTCATTTTATTATATTACAAACTTCTTTGTGACTATTCAAATACTTTTCGGTTGCTTATGAAGCCATTTATACATTAAAAAAATCCTTCTAAGAAAATTATTGATAATCTTATGTTAAGTGAAATTTTAGGTGCTTATTTATTTCCCCCCAAGAGGCATGTGCTAAAAGAATTAAATCTTCTGTCCTGGCTTAAGTTCTTTCATTTTTCTGCTTGGTAAATATGCAGAGCCCGGACCAATGACTTCAATCTCTTTTTCTGTTACAAAAAGCCCTGTATTTTTTGGTAAAGCGATTAAGTCTAGATTATGCTCTTTCCTATACTTCTGGATTTCTTTATCTTGAGAAGGCTCATAATGTGGCCAAATGTCTCTCCCGCCCAAACAATTAATAGCTTCAAAATTTCTCAATTTAACCTCGTTTGGATCAGCAACTTCTGCATGAGCAATGGTTTTCCCCATTATTACTGCTCCTGCACTTCCTCCATAATAAGGAATATTTTTTTTTATGAGCCTTTCAAGTTTTGGCAAAAATCCAGAATCCCTTAATTCCTTTAGAAGATAAAATGTGTTTCCCCCTCCAACATAAACTCCGCTAAATCTGTCTAGTTCTGCTTCTGCCCTCTCTCGCAAATCTTTTTCTGTCCATATTTCAATTTTGTTTATCCCCAATGGGTTGAATGTTTTTCTTAACCATTGAAAACATTCAGGAGGAGAATGTCTGTTTTCATCCATGGCAACGGGAATATACAAAAGAGGTTTAGATTTGCCAATAGCAGAAGCAAACTTTCTATCTAGTTCAGCGGATTTTTCTCCGCTTCCTCCACCCGATAAATACAATCTCATAAAATAGAAACATATTTTATTATTTATTAAGCTTTCTACACGCACGTCTTTCCATCCCCTAATTTACTGCACCTAAAACTCAAAATCCCGAGGATTTTGCCCCGCTGCGCTCTCCTCTCTTCAGTCGTCAGGGCATTTAACGGACTTAATTGCAATTTTCAAAAATCCCAAAATATAAAAATACTATTTACTTTTTTCTTATATGAAAAAGAAGGTGCTCGTTTTAAGTTTAGGAGGAAGTTTAATCATCCCGGATGGAATAGATACTAAATTCATAAGGGAGTTCAAAAAAGTTATTCTGAAAAATAAAAAGAAGTATAAATTTGTAATTGTCTGCGGGGGAGGAAGTGTTGCAAGAAAATACATTTCTGCATTAGAAGCATTAAAAGTAAATGAAAAATTTCAGGGTTTCTCTGGAATTTCCGCAACAAGAATGAATGCAAGATTTATGACATATTCTTTTGGCGAAGATGCAAACAAAGGAGTTCCGCATGACATGAAAGATGTAAAAAATCTTCTGAAAATATACGACGTTGTTTTCTGCGGTGCACTTCGATATGCGAAAAATGAAACTTCAGATGGAACCTCTGCAAAACTTGCAAATTATTTCAGGACGATTTTCATAAACTTCACAAATGTTACAGGCTTGTACAACAAAAATCCAAAAAAGTATAAAAACACAAGATTAATCAGAGAAATCTCTTGGAGAGATTTTAACAAAATGGCTAACAAAAATAAGTTTAAACCAGGACAACATTTTGTTCTTGACCAAACAGCATCAAAAATAATATTAAAAAATAAAATTCCAACTTATATAATTGGAAGTGCAAAACAATTGGATAACCTTTTAAAAGAAAAAAAGTTTATAGGAACAATTATTGAGGGATAATTATGAAAACAAAAGTTCTTGCAACAGTAGTTAATAAGTGGGGTTTTAAGGATGTAGGAAAAGATTTCGCAGATGTAACCAATGCAATAGAACAAAATAAAAAATCGGATATCATTGTATTCCCAGAAATTTGTTTATCAAACTTTAAAGATAAGAAAAATTATCTACAGAAAATTAAAAAACTAAAAGGTCTTTCTAAGAAAAACAAAATAATCATTTGTATAGGGATAGAAGAAATTACAAAAAAGGGAATATATGACTCAGCGTTTCTCATTGATAAAGACCAAATTAATAGATATCGAAAAGCCCATCTAGTCTGGGATGAACCAAAATACTACAATAAAGGAAATCTAAAATTTCCAGTGTATGAAACTAGCATAGGAAAGATAGGTATGCTTATATGTTATGATAATGAATTTCCAGAATCTATGAGGTGCCTAAAACTAAATGGTGCAGAAATAATCTGTATGCCTGCAAGGTGGCCAATTAAAATTTCTGAATATTGGGATATGTTATTAAGAACAAGGGCCAGAGAAAACCAAGTTTTTCTCCTTGCTTCAAATGATTTTAATCAGAGATGTGGAAAAAGTAAAATTATTGACCCTTTAGGAAATATTCTTACAGAAGTTAAGCAGAATGAAAAACCCTTCAGTTGCACAACTACCATACTAAAATCAAGCAAAATTAAAAAAGCGAAAATTTTTGTAGGTCCAAATACTGACTGGATTAAAAACAGAAGACCCAACTTTTATAAAAAGATATGTAAGAAATAGTTCTCTTAAACCGTCAAAAATAAAAACCTCTTTTTCTTATTTAATTAATGAAAAATGGAATTCTAATTCAAGAAAATGATTTCTTAAAAGCAAGAAAGAAAATAAAAGAAAACAAAGATAAAAAAATTATTTTTACAAGCGATAGTGATGAATTAAATAGGAAAATTCTTGAAAAAGAAAAAATAGATGTCCTGCTTTTAAATCAATCAAAAAGAAAAGATTTTCAAAAACAAAGAAATTCTGGTTTTAACCATGTTCTTGCAAAAATAGCAAAGAAGAATAACATTGCAATAGGGATAAATCTCGACGAAATAATAAATTCTTCAGGAAAACAAAAATCAGAAATTTTGTCCAGAGCAAAGCAAAATATAAAACTCTGTAATAAAAATAAATTAAAAATGAAATTCATTTCTCCTCTAAAAATTAAAAGAGAACTGCATGATTTAAGAGCGTTGGGGTCTGTTTTGGAAATGCCGACATGGATGGGGAAGAACATTGAAGAAACACAACATTTTTTAATCTCTTCTAATTAATTAATCTTATGAACATCCAAAGGTTAATTGAATCCTTAAGTCCGAATGAGAAAAAAATTCTTCCTTACATTGAAGAAAAAAAAATAAGCGAAATATGCAAAAAATCAAATTTGGACAAGGTCTCGGTAGTAAGGGCTCTTGAATATTTAAAAAACAAAAAAATATTGAACCTCTCTTTTAAAAAAAAGAAGACAGTAGAAATAGGAATTAACGGGGCACTATACAAAAAGAAAGGACTTCCGGAAAGGAGGCTCCTGAATTTATTAAATGAAAAAAGACTTCTAAAACTTGGGGATGCCCAGAAGCAAAGTTCTTTATCCAAAAATGAATTTAAAGCTTCTTTGGGAGCTTTGAAAAAAAAGGCATTAATTGAACTAAAGAACGGGAAAATAATATTTAATGCAAACAAAGAAGAAATTTCGAAAAAAAGCCTGGAAGAAATGTTTCTCGAATCTCTCCCGATAAAGTACGACTCTTTATCTCCAGAACAAACCTACGCACTAAAATCTCTTCAAAATAGAAAAAATATTATACGAATAACAGAAAGAAAAAGTATTGACATTGAAATTACAGACTTGGGAAAAAAATTAATCGGTTATGGAATAAAAAGCCATGATTTGATTGAACAAATAAACCCGGAAATTTTGAGAAAAGAAAATTTATGGAAAGGAAAAAAATTCAGGAGATATGATGTAACTTCTCCGATACCTGCAATAAACGGAGGAAAAAGGCATTTCGTAAATCAGGCAACTGATTATGCGAGAAAAATATGGACAGAGATGGGGTTCCAGGAAATGACCGGAAGCATAATTATGAGTTCTTTTTGGAATTTTGATGCATTATTCACTGCACAGGACCACCCAGTAAGGGAAATGCACGATACTCTTTTCATAAATAAAAAAAAAGAACTGCCAGATAAGAAAATAGTAAATGCAGTGAAAAATTCTCATGAAAAAGGAGTTGGGGAAAGCAAAGGGTGGGGATATTCCTGGAATGAAGAAGAGGCAAAAAGACTTGTCTTAAGAACACACACAACCTGTTTGTCTGCTCAGACACTGGCCAAATTAAAAGAACAGGACCTTCCTGCAAAATTTTTCTCTGTAGGAAAATGTTTTAGAAATGAAACAGTTGACTGGAATCATGGTTTTGAATTTAACCAGACAGACGGAATTGTCGTTGATGAAAATGTGAATTTCAGTAACCTGCTCGGTTATTTAAAACAATTTGCGGAGAAAATGGGATTCAAAAAAATAAGGTTCAGACCTGCATATTTCCCATACACAGAGCCTTCTGTAGAGGGGGACATTTGGGATGAAGAAAGAAAAGAATGGATAGAGGTGCTCGCAGCAGGAATGTTTCGTCCAGAAGTCACAGAACCGTTGTTTGGAAAACCAATCCCTGTTCTTGCTTGGGGACCTGGCTTTGACAGAATGCTAATGAAATTTTATGGAATAAAAGATATGAGAGAGCTTTACAAAAATAA
>CAYUZQ010000006.1:0-2846 GCA_964448815.1 Candidatus Woesearchaeota archaeon | reverse complement strand
GAATGCTAATGAAATTTTATGGAATAAAAGATATGAGAGAGCTTTACAAAAATAACATAACTCAATTAAGAAAAATGAAATGGTGGATGAAATGAAAATAGAAACTAAAAAAATAAGATTGTTAAGTATCTCTAAGAACGAACATAGAAGTGAGTATAGTTTTCTAAGAGAGCAAAAATTTTTTGAAATGATAAGAAATCTTCTGTTGAGATTGGGTTTTGAAAAAAATGATTGGGTAAATGGATTTGGGAGACCTTGGGACGAGGAAACTGAAAAGCCGATATTAAAAAAGGAAAATGATATTCTCAGCAAAGATTATGATGAGCAAATAATAACTTTTTCAAACTACAATTATTCTATAGATATAATATTTTTTTCGAAAAAAATTTTTGTGATATTCAATTATAAAAAAGATATGCAGCAAGAAATTTCAAAAGCTCTTGATAGTTTTGTTTTAGATTAAAATGGCAATAATAACAATACCAAAAAAACAATTTGAGAAAGAAATCGGAAAACTAGATGAGAAAATGCAGGACAGAATTGCGATGTTCGGAACTCCGATTGAAGAAATCGGGGAAAAAGAAATTCAAATTGAAGTTTTCCCAAACAGACCGGACTTGCTTTCTTATCAGGGGTTCAAACGCTCTTTCCTTGCTTTTTTAGGAAAAAAAACAGGGCTTAAAAAATACAAAATAAACAAGCCGGAAAAAAATTACAAAATTATAATAGACTCTTCTGTAAAAGATGTCCGTCCGTATACTGCTTGTGCGATTGTCAAAGGATTAAAATTTAATGACGAGAAAATAAAAGAAGTTGTTGAAATACAGGAAAAAATACACGCCACCCTCGGAAGAAAAAGAAAAAAAATTGCAATAGGATTGTATCCTTTGGAAAAAATAAAACTCCCCATAACTTTCAAAGCTTTGGAGCCGGATAAAATAAAGTTTGTCCCTTTGGAAGCAAATAAAGAGATGTCAGGACTCCAGATTCTTCAAAAACATCCCACAGGAATAGAATATGCTTCCCTTTTGGCAGGAAAAGCAAAATTCCCGATTTTTATTGATTCTGACAAAAATATATTGAGCATGCCACCAATAATCAATTCTCAGTTAACAGGAAAAATAACAGAAGACACAAAGGACATTTTCATAGAATGTTCTGGTTTTGATTTTGAGATATTGAAAAAAACGCTGAACATAATTGTGACCGCACTGGCGGATATGGGCGGGAAAATTTATCAGATGGAAATAAAATACAAAAATACAAAAATCACCCCGGAATTAACTAATGAAAAAATGAAAATCTCCCTTGAAAACACAAACAAACATTTGGGCATCAAAATTAATGAAAAACAATTAAAACAGTTTTTAGAAAAAATGGGGCACAATTACAACAAAGGCGTGGTTGAAATTCCTGCATGGAGAGCAGATATTCTTCATGAAGTTGATTTAATTGAAGATGTCGCAATTGCTTATGGTTATGAAAACTTTATCCCAAAAATACCAGAAATTTCCACCATGGGGAAAGAAAATCAAAAAGAAACAATCAAGAAAAAAATATCAGAAATCCTTATAGGGCTTAACATGCTGGAACTTTCAAATTATCATTTAACAAATCAAAAAGACCAATTTAAAAAAATGGGGGTACAGGAAAAAGAATTTATACAGGTTGAGGAATCAAAAACAGATTACACTATTTTAAGAAAAGACCTCACGCATTATTTGCTAAAAATTATTTCAGAAAACACAGATTCAGAGTACCCCCAGTCAATTTTCGAAATAGGAAAAGTTTTTGAATTAAAAGAAGATGTGAACGAGACAGAAAATCTTGCCGCAGCAATTGCCCCTGGAAACTTTACACAAATAAAACAAGTCATTGAATATTTGTTCAGGATGACTGATATAAAAATAAAATTTGAAGAACCTGAAGAGTTTCCTTCGTATTTTATTGGAGGCAGGTGTGCTGAAATTTTTCTGGTAGATAATAGCAGTGAAAAATCAGAAGATAAAAACAGCAGGATAGGCTTCATCGGAGAAGTCCACCCCAAAATTTTAAAAAATTGGAAAATCAAAATGCCTGTTGCACTTTTTGAAATCAGCTTGGAAGAAATTTTCAAGAAGTTAACCCGGTAATCTCACTTCGCTCGCAATTAAGATAAGTAATTAATACAAACAATTTAGTGAATATTTTATTAACAATTTTTTATCAGCAAAAAGAAAACAATAAAAAATCACCCAAAATAACTTTTTCCATTAACCTCAAATTTATTATCCCAGTTATTTTTTATTATTTCAATAATCTCCAAAATATCTTTTTTAATCCCCTGCCATTTGCTGTAGGATTCCTTAATGAACCTCATCTCTTTCTCTTCAGAAAATTCAACATCTAACTCAATTAACTTAATTTCATTTTTTGTGAGTTCCTTATAAACTTCTGTCAGTTTCTTTTTATCTTCGGCTCCGAGTGACTTGAGGATAGAAAACACGAACATAGGAGCATTCACTGGATTCAGGATTGATTCAATAAATCTTAAATAATTCACAAATTTATCTGCCATAATTTTCCGAATTTCCCTAATTAAATAATCTGTCTCAACTTCAGCAGCTTTTTCTATCTGAAAATCTTCATTAAGTTTTTCAAAATCTGGCAGACCATACTTTTTCTGAATTTCCAAGTATTCTTTTTTTAAATTCTCTAAATCAGATTCTTTTGCCATCTTAAAAGTTAAGAAGAAGGTTTTATAAACGTTACCAAAAGCTAAGCTGTTAACTTGACGTCAGGTTTTTAGGTAAAAAAATTTAATTCCAACCAATATTTAAAACATATTCAAACTCTTCTCCATTGCA
>CAYUZQ010000005.1:0-17569 GCA_964448815.1 Candidatus Woesearchaeota archaeon | reverse complement strand
TGCTTTTTCAAATAAAACTGCGAAAGCCCGAGCAAAAAATCCAGAGTTAATCCAAATTGCCTGATCTTCTTCATTTGAATTTTTTGATAAATAAAACAGTATTTCTTTTTTATCTATAATAAAAAATTTAGCGTCGATGTTTATTTTTTTAATCTTTATATTAAGAATGTTTTTTATTTTTCTGATTAGAACATCCTCTCCTGAAAGAGCTATCTTTATTTTTACTCCTGCTTTGTTAAGAACAAAAAAAGTTTGTTGGAACAGTTTTAATTTTGAATACATTTCTTCGGCATTTGTGCAAATCATAACTTCTTTTCCTGCATTCTGAAGAATCTCTTTAATGTAATTAGAAATATTTGATTTTCCTTTTAATGCTGCAGAAACATCTTCTCTTTTTACTGGAATTGCCCCTTCTTTGTACAATTCCTCGAGTTTTGCGAACTCATCTGTTTCCTTAATATTTGAAAGACTGACTATCCTTTCTTCTGCTCCTTTTCTGACATTGTTTTTTAATTTTTCAAGAATTACTCTCGGCTTGATTCCAAGATATTTAACTGGCTTTCCTAATTTTATAATTGCGAATCCTTTTTTCTCCAGACTTTCCAAAACATCGTATGTTCTGCTTCTTGGAACTTTTGAAATATCTGCAACCTGCCCTGCTGAAGCGACTCCCATTCCGAGCAAAGCCAACCAGACTTTTGTTTCATAAATATTCAGATCAAAGTAGTCTTTGATTTTGCTTATTAGTTCCTGTTTTATTAACATTTTATTTAACCTTTTGAATATTCCCTTCTAAAGAATAATCTAATTCAGTTAATATCCCAGCAAACCTGATAGTGTCTAAAACTCCTTCTGTTTCTAGTTTTAACCTAAAGATAGTTTGGGCATCATTCATGATTCTATTTTCAAGAATCATAATTTCTTTACCTAAACAAAGTTTTCTTAGAGATTCTAAATTTTTATATTCTCCCTTAATGTCTACTCCATATTCCATCATCTCCCATAGAAAGCCTCTTTTATAAATCTTTCTGTCTGTTACCTTCATAGAGTAAGAACATATTGAAAAAGTACTTATTAAATTAAAAATATTAAATAACTAAGAACCATTCCTGCAAAAATTCCAGTTGTGATGAAAGGCATTGCAGGGTAGAATTTCCTTTTTTCTGAAAAGAAAAACAAATAACATAACCCAAGAGTTGCTCCTGCAATAACAAACAATGCAGGTAAAAATCCCCAAGTTTTAAGCACAACTCCAGCAGTAATTATCGGAAATATGACATCCCCACCGCCCAAAATCGCGACATTGACCTTTATTCTTTTTGTCTTTAATTCTGATTTTTTCATCTTCTTTATTTTTGATCTAATTTTTTTTGAAACATACGGAACAAAAAATCCCGGGAAAATATTTAATTTGTTTATCTGGTATTTTGCCATTTTCTGCATAATGCCCGAATGCCAGACAGCCCAAATATCGTAAACTGAGATTAGTATAAGAAAAATAATTATTGTATAGAGATTTAAAATTGGAACGAAAACAGCTGCAATTCCCGGATAAATTAAAAGTTCTGTAAAATTATGCACGAGAAATTCTCTTTTGAAAATTTTTATAAATGCAAGGGGGAGTGCTATAATTATCGGAATTATTAATGCTAAATTTGAAGGGATTGCAAATGGAACGAGTTTTTCAAATGCATAAATTGTTAAAAAAAGGGCTATGCAAACAACTAAAAAAAACCACGCCTTTAAAATAAATCTTATCTTGAACTTGCTTAGAAGAATTAACAAAGAAATTGCAATTATAAAAGCGAAAATCAAACTGCCCAGCATGCTGAATGATTCTTTTTGAGTTTCTACTTCAGGAGGCTGAATCCAGGAAAGATGGGGGTTCGGAACTGTTTCTATTGTTCCGTTAACTTCCTGCTCTAAATGAAAAATATCTGCATGCAGAACCGCCAGCCCGATGAACTGCGTTACAACAAACATTGCCAAAAGAAGGATTATTATTTTTGGATTGTGCTTCATGAAACAAAAAGGAGAAGTATGTTTTTAAAGTTTTAAATTTCTCCGCCCGCCTTTTTGTTTTTTTAAAAAAAAGAGTTCCGTCTTTTTGTTTTTTTTTCTAAAAAGAAGAGAATTAAATAATCTTTTTGGGGTTAAACCTTTAATGTTTCTTTTACCTGAATAATTTCTTCTTTTAATGAACCTAACCTTTCTTTTTGATATTTTCCAACAAAGTATAAAACAAGAAAATAGGCAATGATTGAAGTTAATATAGACAGGATTAAACTTCCTATTAAAAATCTCCCAGTATAGACAAAAAGTTGATTTAATATTTCAAATTTAAATTTAGTCACAGGAAAATCAACTAAAATAAAATTTCCAATACTATATTCTAGGGGGTAAAGAAGAGTTAAAATTAAGGGATTCCAAATAGCAAAAGATACAAACATAGAAATTTTGCTAACTTTCTTAAATATCACTAAGACTAATAAGCCAATGAAAATGCCCAATCCAAATGTTGGAAGAATTGCAATTAGGGTTCCAATTGCAAATCCCATAGCGATTGAATGAGGAGAAGTTTTTAATTCCAAAACTTCTTTAAAATGCTTTTTTATTCTATTTTTTAATCTCATTATTATTGTTTGTACTTAAAATTGGAAGAAAATTTATTAAAACACTCGTAATAAAGGTCATGCTAAAAATAATGATAAACCATGTTAATCTGTAAGGTAATCCAAAGTGTAAATTTATGCAGGGATGGAATACACAATTTATATTTAGGTCGGGGGAACTAAATAAGGTTACAAATAAATAAACAACGGTTATTTGAATAAAGCTCCATTTCCAAGCATCTTTTCTTTTTATTCCTATGATTTTTGCTATGTAAATTGACAATGGAACAGTAAATAAATGTTGCAAACTAATTATTTTTCCAATAAGAGAATGTCCTTCTGCAAAAAAATAATTTGTAATCCCAAACAAGGGCTTATTAAAAATCAACCAATGTAAAAAATCAATATCCCAAATTAATAAGGGTATAGCAAGGATATATACTTGGCTCATTATTATGTAACTTCTTTTAGTTAAAATTCCAATTCCTATTAAAATTAACCCCAAATAACACATGTAAAGAATTTGAGTAGGATTCTTATTATACATTGAAAGAGAAATAGCTATTACCCCCCAAGTCAAAAAAAAGATACCAAGTATATCTAAAATAAAAAATTTATGCTTCTTTTTCATTTTAAATAAAAAATATCAGTTGTTAAATAGTTTTTCATTGAGGTGGAGAAAAAAACGCGTTTTTTGTTTCTTTTTTCTAAAAAGAAAATAAAATACTCTTTGGGGTGGAAAATTTGCGTTAAGTATTTAAAACAGATTTTACTTAAATTTCAATAATGAAATTAACAAAAGAGGATAAACAACTTATTGAAAAAGCAAAAGAAATTATAATAAAATCTCGTCCAGTAAATCTTATAGATACGGGAGATGTAGGTTCTGCTCTGATTACTTCAAAAGGAAATATTTTTCAAGGAGTAAGTATGGGTTTTTATTGTGGTATTGGTTCTTGTGGGGAATACCAAGCAATAGGCAATATGATTTCAAATGGAGAAAAGGAAATTAAAAATATTGTAGCGGTTTGGTATGATGAAAAAAATAAAAGATATCATATAATTCCACCCTGTGGGAAATGTAGAGAGATGATTAACCAAATTGGTAAAAAAAGCAAAGAAACTTTTGTTATTATCTCTCGAAAAGAAAAAGTTAAGTTGAAAGATTTACTTCCTTTAGCATGGGAAGGGAGTATTGAGAAATGAAAACCAATACAAATGTTGAAATAAAAAAAGGAGATAGATTATCCAAAACTGAGTTGGATCTTATTGTGAAAACAAACATTAAAACTTTTAATTCTTGCAAGGAATATGAAAAAGAGTTGAAAATATTAAAAGACGAAGAGATGGAAAGCAGTTTTTTCTTTGTAAAAAAAGGCAAACAAGATGTGTCCTTTGGTTTATTAAGACCAATTAAAATAAAATATCTTAGAAAAAATTATAATATATTTGGTATAAGCAATATGATATCTATTAAAAAAGGAAAAGGTTACGGAAAAATTTTAGTTCAAGCAATGAAAGATTTTTTATCTAAAAAGGATAAAACTGCAATCGGATTTTGTCACGAAGGTAATGTGGGATTTTATAAAAAATCTGGATTGATTGTAGAGGGAAAATTAAAAAACAGATTTTTCTATGATTATGGAGATTCTAAAGAAAATAAAAATGCTATGCAAGATTTTGTTATATATCAAGAAGGGAAGGATAAATTTCCTACAAAACTATTAAAAACAAAATCTTTAGTCAAGATTCCTTGCGAACATTTGTAAAATGAAAATCAAACCAAAATTAAAAACCAAAAATATAAACCAAGAATATCTGAAAGTTGCGAAAGAATACATAAGTGAGATTTCTAAAAATAAGGGAGTTATAGGAGTAGCTGTTGGAGGAGGATTAGGGAGAGGGCATTCTGATACTCATTCAGACATAGATATCTATGTTTATTTAGATTCTAAAACATATAATAAATGGAAAAAGAAAGCCCCAATAAAAGAAAAATGTCATCGGTGGAATGGTTATAAGATGGAAACTTATTTTATCAATTATGAAGATGAAATAAAGTCTAATGATTGGTGTGTTGAAGATAGGTGGGAAAGACAACACCATTTTACCATATTCGATACAAAAAATAAGATTACAAATTTGTTAAATAAAAAATGTGTTTGGGAAAAAGGAGAAAAAGAGAAACTTTTACAAGAGAGATTAAAACGAACAGATTGGTATATTGAATTGCCAGAAGATTTTGTTAAAAGAGGAGATATAGGGCAGGCACATTATCTTCTAAATGTTGTGACTGATTGGATTTTAGATGTTGTCTTGTTGAAAAATAATTATTTTATTCCTTGGGCAAAGTGGAAATTTCATTATGCTGTTTTAATGAAGAAAAAACCTAAGAATTTTGAGAGAAGAATTAAGGAAGCAATGAAAATAAAATCTTTTGATTCCAAAGATGTTTATAGAAGAATAAGAATCACAGACAAAATTTTCCAAGAACTGAAGTAGTGAGTAGCGCCTCGCGTGAGCAGGAAGCTCACTTGTCTTTTGTATTTAGGGGAAAAGATTATTTCTAAATTAAATTTCAAAACCGAAGGTTTTGACTATCTGTCCTGAAAGGACTAAGCGCGTGCTCGTCTTTAAAACTCAAACTCAATTAGACATAACATAAGATTATAAATAATAAAACTATTGATAACCTTCAAATAAGAATATTTAGTAACCTTTTTATAATTTTATTGTTATTTTCACTTAACATGAAGAACTTGCTTTAAAAATTTAAGTGATTTCAAACTAAAATCTATCGCAACCGCAAGGTCTCCAAAGCACGTGGGACATTTGTTTCAACCCTGTTGAGTTTGTAAAGTGCCGATGCCAAATCCAAGGATTTTGAAACTTCACCATGATTAATTATAATTCTTTTTGGTTTTGGCCTCATGTTATTAAAAAACGAAAGCAGTTCATTTCTTCCTGAGTGGGCAGTAAGTCCGTCAATTGTGTGAACTTCTAAATTTATATCCACTATTTCTTCTCTTCCATCAACAACCATCTTTGTCTGCTTTATTCCTTCCTGAACCTGCCTTCCTAAAGAACCGATTCCCTGATAGCAGACAAAAACTATTGAATTATTTTTATTTACTGCGAATTCTTTAAGATATTCAACTGATGCTCCTCCCACAAGCATACCACTTGTAGCCAGAACAACACACGGTCCTCCTTCCACAACCTTCCTCCTTTCTTGTGGAGAACCAACTCTTGAAAAAGTGTCTGAAACAAAAGGGTTCCTGTCCTGAAAAATTTGTGCTCTTATTCTGCTGCTCAAAAAATCCGGGTAAGCTGTGTGAATGGCATTAATATCCCAAATCATGCCGTCGATATAAACCGGAACTTTTTTCAGTTTCCCTGCTCTCATTGCATCTTCAATAATCAGCATGGTTTCTTGTGCTCTTCCCAACCCCAGCTCTGGAATCAGAACCTTTCCATTCCTGTTGATTGTTTTATTGACTATATCCAAAAGCTCTTCTTCTGATTTAATTCTTGGCGGAAGAATATCTTCTTTTGAACCATAAGTAGATTCTGTAATCACTGACTCAATTCTTGGGAAATTTGATACTGCGGGGTCCAAAAGTCTTGACCTCCCGTATTTAAAATCTCCTGTGTAAAGCAGATTATGCGCCCCGTTTCCGATATTCAGATGAATCATAGCACTGCCCAATGCATGTCCTGCATTATAAAATGTGAGCCGAACATCCGGCATTACATCAGTGACTTCATTATAGTTCAAGCAGATGCTGTGCTTTACCATTTCTTTTATATCTGTAGAACTAAACAAAGGCTGTGCTGCCTGTTTGTAAGCAACGCCAATAAAATCCAAAGAAACCAGAGCTGCTATATCTCTTGTTGGAATAGTCATATACACCGGCCCTTTGTATCCCATTTTATATAAATAAGGAACCAGTCCGACATGGTCGAGATGTGCGTGGCTGATAATTACTGCGTCTAAATTAGCTATATCAAACTCTGGAACATTAAAAGATGGAAATTTATCACTTCCCTGAGAAGCCACGTCAATTCCACAATCAAGAAGTATTTTAGAGTTTGGAGTTTGCAAAAGAATACAGCTTCTCCCCACTTGCCTTGCTCCGCCTAAAAAACTAAGCCGAATCCATTCATCAACTTTTTCAGGATTCCATTCCTCATATATTTTTTTCCCAATTGAATTAAGGAATTTTCTTCTGTAATTATTATTCGCATAAAGAACTTCCCGAATATTTTCTGTTATCTTGCTTTTTATTGCAGGAGACCTCTGGACTTGCGGTGTCCATAAAGTTGTTCTTCTTATTTCCTCAAGAATAGAACCCTGTTTTCCAATTACCAATCCTGGCTTTTTTGCTTCAATTACAACAATGCTCCTCTGAATATCAAAAATCAAATTTGTAACTTCCGCATCTCTTGGAATAATTTTTTTTATTTCTTCCTCTGTTTTCTTCTGCTCTGGAAGAATTTTCTGGTCTGCCCTTAGTTCAATTCTTTTTTTAATTTTTTCAACTATCTCTTTTATCTTTCCCTCTCCTCCTCTAAAAAAATTCTCACTGCAAGTATACAAAACTATATTCGCCCCTTCAAAGCTTGCGTCAGTGATATCTTCACTGAGCTGTTCCTTTATATTTTTTAAGATGTCCATTTTACCTCGTATTTTTGTTTGATATAAGAATAATATTTATTTTTCTTTTTCGTCATCCTTGTAATCTGGTTTTATTTCCTGACTTACAACTTTTTTTATTCCCTCTTTTGTGATTGTAAAAACATCAATTCCATAACCAGAGCCAGTGTCTCTTTGGGTTGAACTCTTCAAAGCTTCTTTTGCAAGCTCAACACCTTCTTTAACACTAATTCCTTTTTTATACTGCCTTTCTAACAAACCAAGAACATATGGCATGCCACTTCCAAAGTTTGCATCATAGTCTTCTACTTTTATAATACTCCCCGCAGGTTCAATACTATAAAGGGCGGTTGTTCCATCTTCATTAAATCCTGCAATTAAAAATCCTGCTTGTTGAGGAATCATAGATGGTTGTCTTATACCACTATAATTTATATTCATAAGTAAGCTTGCTGCCTGCCCTACTGTCGGACGAGATTTTGAACGCAATTCCTTAAGCTTTAATTCTGCTGAAACAATTTTTGGAACTCTTTGTATATCTCCTGCAATTCCACAACCGGACATAATCAAGTAATCATTTATCTGAAAAACCTTTTTTTCGGTTTTTGACATCACATGAGTCCCTCCTGTAATCTGCCGGTCAGCAGCCATAACAACTCCGTCTTTGCAGACAATTCCAAGTATGGTTGTTCCTGTTTTCAAAATTGATTTTTTTAATTCTTCGTCCATTTTATTAAATTAAAGAATAATTCTTTTAGAACTTATGCAAAATATGAGAAAAAGACATATTTAAAGTTTTTGGTTATGGTTTTCAAAAAATATTTAAAGGATTGAAAGCCAATTCTTTTATGGATAAACTTCAGTTTGAAAACAACCTGCTTAAAATTTACGAAATATCAAAAAAGTATTCTGATGAAACTAATTCTTATTTGAATATCAAAGAAAAGGGGGACAAAAAGGATGCTATTGATTCTTTTTTAAAAGAAAATAATTTGCCAATTAATAATGAATCAAGATTTGCTGTTGCAATGAGAATCGCTTTCCTAAAGGATACCCCAATAATCCAATTTTTAAAAAAGCAAAATTTGAATGAAGAAAAGTTTGAAGAGATAAAATGGAAAGCCTATGATTTGGTGAGGGAGATATCTGAAAGAAATTTTGAAAAGATGCTCTCTGACATTAAAGAAAAAAACTTATTAAATAATTTTTATTTGGAAATTTTAAAAGGAATTCATAATATTGGGAAAATTATGAACAGGTTACAAATAAGTTGGGAAAAGAAAATTAATTTTATTAACTCTGACCTTGAAAAAAAATTGGGAGATAAAAAAAGTATCATGAATTTTTTAAGGGAAAATAATTTTTTGGATAAAGATAAGAAAGGAAACGAAGTAGGGGTATGTTATTCTCTTCTTGTAAATGAGGGGAGTTATAAAATCAAATCTTATTATGAAGTTTTTGAAGAGATTAAAGAAATTATTAACGGGCTTAAAAAATTTAAAAAAAATCTCGAAAAATATGATGATGAAGTTTATAATCTTAAAAATGAATATCTTGATTACCTAGATAGTCTTATTGATGCTTTTTCTGAAACAAATAGAAATAAACTAAGTTTAAAATGGGAAGAAGTTGACAGAAAATGGATGAAAATTAAATCCCCTTTTCAGATAGGACATTTTTTTGAGTGCTATGATGACCCATATAGAAAATCAGTTTCAATTGAATGGGACTTAAGATTTCAGAAATTAGATTTTCCAGAAAACAACGACATTGAAAAAATCAAAGAAGGTTATAAAAAATTATTTAATAAATTTGGAATAGAGAAGTATAAAGAAGTTTATGATAAATCATTGTACCACCTAAATCAGGTTCAGTTATATTTTTCAAAACCTCTTTTGTATTACGGTTCTCACTTAAATGGCCTTTGGATTGCCCAAGTTCTTCCTAATAGTTCTCAGATAAGCGACGAATTAGGAAAAAAAATATTTGGATTTCCAGATATGTTATTAGAACAACAAAGAGCTAAACCTTTTACGAAATTAAGCAGCGAGATGTTTGAAAAAGAATTTCTGGATAAAGCAAGGAGATTTTTATTTAATGAAACAGATGAATGGTACGAAGTTTATGATCTTTCTACAATTTACCACGAATTCGGACATATTTTATGGTTAGGAAAAAACACCGAATCTTTAATGAACAAAAGCGGGGAGTTTAAAAATATCGAGGAATTCAAAGC
Source organism: Candidatus Woesearchaeota archaeon (assembly GCA_964448815.1). Taxonomy (GTDB): domain Archaea; phylum Nanobdellota; class Nanobdellia; order Pacearchaeales; family GW2011-AR1; genus CAYUZQ01. The sequence goes on along the minus strand of CAYUZQ010000005.1, from coordinate 8,064 downwards.
CACTACCTTTGGGATTGTCATGTTCATGTTAAATGAAAAAGAAGAAATTAAAGAGGCTTTTTTAAGGGATGCTATCTCAAGAGCAGTTGGTTTAATTTCATGGAAAAATGAAGAGAGTTTCAAGCCATATTATATTGAAGGTTTAATTCATCTCACAGGACTTTTTGATTCAGGAATTTTAGAATTTAACGGCAGAAAAATTTTAGTTGACTTATCAAATGATAAATATGAAAAATTAAAAGAATGGTATATAAAAAATTATGAGAGTCTGGCTAAACATTATCTTGAAAAAAAGGATGCAAGTGAATATCTGAATATGTTCGTTTATCCTGAAAAAAAGACATATCTACCAAAAGATGAAAAATTAAAAGAATTTGTAGAATATTTTTATAAGAAATTTCAAGAACTTGGGAACATTATTGATGAATCTGTTTCAAAAGAAGATTATATAATCAAATCTTAACACCCAAAATTTTCCATTTCCCATTTTCCTGAACAACTTTTCTATCTAAAATTATTTTTGCTTTTGACATATCTTTAACAATATCCCAGTGGATTGCGGAATCATTTCCTCCACCATTTTCTTTATAAGCCCTTCCTAAAGCAAGATGAATCGTTCCTCCAATTTTCTCATCAAATAAAAGTTCTTTTGTGAATTTTTTTATTTTTGGATTATAACCGATTCCAAATTCTCCAACATAAGAAGAGTTTTCGTCTGTTGCTAACATTTCTTTAAGAAAGTCTTCATTCTTTGAAGCTTTTGCTTCAATAACTTTTCCATTTTCAAAGCTTAATTCAGTATCTGTGACTTCTTTTCCTCCTCTAATCGCAGGATAATCAAATTTTATCCAGCCATTTAAACTTTCTCTTACAGGAGCCATGAAAATCTCTCCATCAGGCATATTTTCTTTTCCATCTCCAACAACAACATTTTTTCCAGCAATTGAAAATTTCAAATCAACCCCTTCACCGATTAAATGCACTTGTTTTCCTTTTTCAAAAGTTTTAGCAATTTTATTCATCTGCTTTCCAAGTTCTTTCCAGTCCTGCAAACAAGCACCATAAACAAAATTTTCATAATCTGTCAAACTCATTTCTGCTTCCTGTGCAAGAGCATTGCAGGGATAAGCGATTGTGCATCTCCTTATTTTATCTTTTTCATTACAAATATAATCTGAGATTGGATGGACTACTCTCTGTCTCGCTATAATTTTTCTAGAATCTGTCCCTGTTAATTCTTTCGTATTAGTGGTTGTTACAACACCAATATATTTGTCTGCTTTTTTGATTGTTTCCATCCACTCATCAGGAAAGTTTTCAATTTGTTCTTTTGTTGCATATTTATAAAAAAAATCTGAAACATCAGGCAAACCGACTTTCACAATCGGGTGTGCTTTTTGTAAAATTATTTCCTTATATAATTCAGTTAAAAAAGGTATTGCCTCGCTTCCTCCGGAAATAATAACTTTTTCCCCTGGTTTTACAAATACAGAATATCTTACTGCAAGTTGTGCAAGTTTTTGTGTTCTAATATCAAACGGCATTTTATTTTCCAAAAAATCTTAAGATGACTTCAAACCCATACCTCAAAAATAAGAGAGATACTTCTTTTATAAAATTAACTGCTCTCCATACTATAGAGGGTACTGCATGTAAAGATTATACAAAATCAAGTATGATCTTCCAACCAAGAAAATTTTTTGGTGTAAAAATCTCGTCCAAAAAATTCAACAACATCAATCAACTGTAATATCAATTCAAGAGTATTCATTTTATTTCTATCTCTACCCTCAAAAAAGTGAGTATCGGCATTTGTAAAATAGTCATTAGGTAACCATTTAATATACCTCAATGAAAATTCTTTTCCTTTAAGAAAAACATTTGGAAGGTCTGTTCCACATGCCTCCTTGTGGGCTTCTATTTTTGGGTCATATGAAGTAGGAAATTCTATACCAAGCATCTCCTTCTCCTTAATGAACTCGTATATTGAAGGCAAAGAACGTGCCTCAGCTATTTCATGTAATGCAACAGGAGGTTGAAATTCCAGAGGAACATTTTTTTCCATAACAAACGCATTTCCATCATCGTAAGAGCGAGCCATACAAAATCCTGTCACTTTTCTTTTTTCCATTAATTCAAGGTATCTCTTCAAATAGAGCTCGTCGGGGTTTGCTAAATCTACAGAAAGAAGAGCATAAAGATATTTTCCTCCATTATAATCATCAGAAACCTCTCTAACCCTTCCTCTTTTTCCGGCACGATGGAAAATAACATCATGATTAAAAGAACATTGTAAGTTTTTCAATTCTTCTAATTCTTGTTGTTTTAAACTCATTTTTTCACTTCTCCATCACACTAATTCCTCTCTCTTTCTTAAACCTTATAACATTCTCAACAAAACTTTCTATTTTTTGTTCGTGGCTTACAATTATTATTTGCTTCACATTTAACTGCTGCAGAACATCCCGGATTTTATCCAACTGCTGTTCAGAAAATCCGTCTGTCGGCTCGTCCAAAATAACAATGTCTTTTGTTTTAATTTTGCTTAAAAGAGAATTGATTATCTGATTCAACGATAAGCGGTAGGCGAGAGCAATTGCAGTTCTCTCTCCTCCTGAAAGATAAGCGTAGTCAATTTCATAATCCTGCTGTTCTATAATCGGGGTGAAATCGTCGCTGAGCCTGACATTAAAAGAATCAGAAACAAGCATATAAAACCATTCCGCGAAAAGTTTAGAAAATCCTGCCTTAAGTTTTGTCATGACATTTTGCTCAATAAATGAAATTAAAAGAGTAAATTTATTTGACAGCCAGTCCTCGAGTTTAGCAAGGTAATCCATTTGTTCCTTAATTTTTTCTATGACCTTTATTCTTTCTTTTAATTCTTTTATCTCAATAGAAAAAAAATCTATTTCTTTTTTTAATTCGGCGACTTTTATCTCTGCCATTTTTTCATGCTCTAAAGATTCTTCCAATTCTTTTTGTTTTGATTCGAAAATATTATTAAATTTACTCAATTCAAAAATGTGGTAATTCAAAGTTTCCATATGCCTGTTTAAAAGTTCTAAATCTTTTTTAAGAAAAACATTTAATTTTTCAAATTCCTGGGCATTTTTTTGCTTTTCTTCAATCCCATGATATTTAATTTTCAGTATATTCATCTCCTGAATCTTTTTTTCATATAAGGAAATTCCTGAATCAATTTCATTTATCTTTTCTGATATCCTTTTCTTCTGTTGTTCTAATTCTCCAAGTTTTTTATTATTTTCAGCCGTGTTTGTATAAATTTTGTTAAGAACATTGGCCCTATAAACAGCGTCGACATTCTGCAGGCAAGTCGGACAAATCTCCAAATTAGAGATTTTTTTTTCTAATTCTTTATTTTCCGCATTTTTTAGATTTATAGAATTTATCTGTGAATTTATCTCAAGGTTATTTTTCTCAAGCTCTTGTTTTTCTTTTTTATTCAAATAAATTTCTCTCTCAAATTCCTGGATTTTTGATTCATCAATTTCTAAATCTTTTAATTCTTTTATCTGAATGTTGAGCTGTCCAATTGCTGTGGAATTGCTTAAAAAAGATTCTTTTTTGTTTGAGATCATTATTTTTGCTTTTTCAATTTCTTGCTGAAGTTTGTTTTTTTCTTCTATTTTCTCCGCGATTTCCTGTTTCTCCTCTTGGATTTTTTTTCTTTCTTCTGTTTTTAAAAAAAGCTCTCTTTCAACTGAAATTAGATTGTAATGTCTTGATTCAAGTTCATTTTCCTTGGATAACAGACTTGTTTTTTCCTGTTCAAGATTTGCAGTAATCCCCTCTTTTACTTTCCTCTCTTCCCTTATTTTGGAAATTAATGCTGAAACATTTTCAAAAACACGTTTATATTTATCAATCCCAAAAACATGCCTCAAAGTGTTCATTCTTGTCTCTGAATCCTGAAGAATTATCTGCTTCATTTCTTCCTGCGGAGTATAAACTGTAAACTTGTAAAGGATGTTCTGTTTTTTTGAAAATTCCTTGGGGTAGTTTAATAATTCAAGAATTTTATTTTTCAATTCAGTAACAGAAAATTCTTTTTTTTCGCCGTCGACAGTTATCGCACAATAATCCTGTGAAATTGCTTTGCCTTTTTTAAGACTTCTTTCAATAATAATTAATTTGTTATCAACTTCAAATTCTATTTTTGCTCCGCCCTGATTTTTTCCATTTCTCAATAAGGAAGAGCCCCTTTGTCCTGGTTGCAGCCCGAACAACGCAAATTCTATTCCCAAAAGAATTGATGTTTTTCCTGAACCAATATCGCCGGACAGCAAAGTAGAACCCTCAGGAAATTCAACTTCCTGATGCTCGTAACTTCTTATGTTATTCAAGGTTATTTTTTTTAATAACATAGATAATCAAGAATTGAAGAATATTTAAGATTAGTTGTGGTTAAGATAAGCAAGTAGTAACCATCACATAGTAGTAACCAATAGAAATATTTATAAAGTTTAAATTCCACATAAAAACATGAAAATTAAAAGAAGAGCAATAGAAGGGTTATCAAGTTTACTTATACTTGGAAGTTTAGTTTCACCTTTAAATGCTGGAGAATTATCTATGATTAAGGGTCCAAAAGACCTTACTAGATACTTTGATCAAGAATCTACAACATTTGATATTCTTACTAAAAATGGAACTAAAATAAAAAATGTTGGATTTGCTCAATTAAACGAAGGACAAAGCAATGATGTTTTAGAGTTAGGAACAGATTATCTAAAGGAACTATGTAAAGAAAGAGGAGTTAACTACCTGATATACACAATAAAGGAAGATAGAGACTTCGGACAAAAAGTATTGTACATGTATAATTCAAAAAATGGTTTTACAGGTTTAACAGATTGTGATTGTGGTAGTGGAAATTGTGGGGATAGGGATTATGGGGCAATAACAAAGGCTTTTACTCCTTTTCCACCCAAGTCAATAGAATAAGTTCTTAAAGAAATTTCTTTTCTCTTTAAAATAAAAATTTTAATTTAATTTTTTCAAAACTCCAAAACCTTTTTAGATTCTTCTAAGAGTCTGTTCGTGAAGTTCTCGCTTTTTTCGTCTTCCTGTTTTTCAATTGAAAGAGCATCAATCAACTGGAGAATCAATTTATTAAAATCAGACGGATTTTTTTCTGAATAAACTTTTATTGTTTCCCCCTCGATATTTTCTGTCTCTCTCACTTCAATTTCTAATTCAACTTCTTTGGTCTTTAGGTTGTGTGTATTTTTTAACAGAAAATACGCATTCTTTTGTTTTACAAACTCCTCTATCTGTAAAAATTTTATGTCAGATGTTTTCCCATTTTCCAATTCTCCACTGACTCTTAAAAGAACTATTTTATCTTCCAAGTCCCTCTTTTCTAATTCAAAGATTATCTGAGAAGTCGCTGCAAGGGCATCTTTTACTTTAATTTCCAAGGACACGACTTCTTTAAGATTCAGTTCTATTTTTTGCAAAGAATTCTCTGCTTCAGTGTCTACGATATAAAAACCTCCGTGTTCTAAATCCTCTAGCTCTTGGAAATTGTTGGGAAAAATCGGACCCGGGTAAACAAAATTCTGGTATTGAAAATCAATGTGCAAATGCCCCAAAGCGTAATAATCTGCATACGGGAGCGATTCTGTCTCGATAGAATCTATTGGAAGAGTCCCTTTTGCTTTGTCAATTACTGTGTGCAAAACAAGAATTTTGAACATGCCCGGAGAATCATTTAACTTTATCTTTCTTAAATCAGGTATTTCCAACCCGGATTTTTTTCCCGGATAACCATAAAGAGCAACATTCCCGTGAATCGTCGGATTTAAAATTATTTCACCTTCTTTTTCTTCAAAATCTGCCACATTTTTGCAAAATCCTGCTTTTTCTAAAACATCCAAAAAAGTTTTTCCAGAAATAGAAGAATCATGAGAGCCGGCAATAATAAAGCAGGGAATTTCCGCTTCTTTGAGTTTTTTGAATTCAAAAAAAGTCTCCTTAAGAATTTCAATTCCGGGATAAGCTGAATCAAACAAATCTCCGGATATGATTACAAAATCCGGTTTTTTGATTATGCAAATATCAACTGTTTTTCTAAATGACTGGACGTTTAATTCCTGAAGCGGCTGCTGTTTCCATCCCCCTAAATGGACATCAGAAATATGCGCGAATCTTACCATTATTTTGAAAAAATATCCTAGTATATAAAATTGATTGTTGTGAAGTATAGATAACCTTTAAGTAGTAACAAGTAGAAGGTTTAAATATCTAAAAAACAGAATTAGAAAAATGGGAAGCAGATTAATAAAAACTCTTATAACTGGAACTCCTATCGGAGGAAAGACTAGTCTTGCAGAAAAACTAGCCGGAAAACTCTCTGAAATAGGGGGGGTAGTAAATCATGACGTAGATTATACAGAGGAATGGAAAAAGCACTATCCAGGAAAAGAAGAAGATTTTTATCTCTTACAAACTCCTCACGGAGCTGAGGCTGAATCAGAAGACGGGATTTCATTTAAAGAATTTGATTTAATTACCTTAGTAGTTCCAAGAACTTTATGCTATAGCAAGCTATTGATAAACAGAGGGCTTGCCTGGTTTAAAGAAGGAGTGGTAGAAAAACCTTATTTCAAAGAACCCGCTCCCTATTCTCCAAAATTAATAATTCCCATAGCAAGGAACCTTTTTTATTATTTTAAAAAAAGGAGGGAGTGGGCAAGTGAAGATAGGGAGAGATTTAAAGGAACAGAAATAGTTGAAATTACTCCTTATTTTAGAAAAGGGAAACTTACTTTTGCTGGAGAAAAAGAATTAATTTCAGAAATTAAAAAGAAAATAAACCAAGAGACAGACTAAAATGAATTTCATTGATTTTATTAATCAAGATTTTAAATTAAGAGACGAAAAGATAATTAGAATTAAAAGAATGAAAACATCAGGAAATATTTCTTTCTTGATTAAAACAGATAGAAATGAATATATTCTGAGATTATCTGGAGAGGGAGAACGTTCCAGAACAAAAGAAGAAATTTCCGCTGAAATAGAACTATTGGATTTTCTTGCTGAAAAGAACTTTCCTGTACCCTCTCCAATTGAATTAAATTCCAAAAAAGTTCTTGTAACTAATAAAGGATGTGGTTTTTGTTATAAAATTCTCAAAGGAAAATCTATTGAAGAATTTTCTCCTGAGAAATATTTTTTTGTTGGAAAAATTCTTGGAAGAATCCATAAACAAATTAGGGACTTTAAATTTTCCTATCCCAGAAAATCATGGGGCTTAAAAACAGCTCAAAAAAAATTCTTAGAGATTAAAGAAGAAATAAAAAACAAAGAAGAACTAGAGAAAAATAATTTTGCAGAAATATTTGAAAAAGAAATCAGGAAAATAAAATTTTCCAAAAAACTTCCAAAGGGGATTATTCATGAAGACTTGGGAAAAAGGCATGTTTTATTTAATAATAATGAAATCTCAGGAATTATAGACTGGGACAGAAGTTATGAAGGATTTTTAATTTTAGACTTGGGTCAGACAATAAGAAGTTGGTGTTTTGATAATTGGGAAAAATTAAATAAAAGAAAATTGGATTTAGTTTTAGAAGGATATAATAATGAGAGAAAATTAAATTTGCTAGAAAGATTTTATCTAAAAAAAGCAGTTAGGTTTGCATTTTTGGAAAGAGCCTTGTCTTTTGCAGTAAAATTTCTGAATGAACAAAAAAAAGAAGATTTGGAATTTGCATTCAGAAATCTGGAATTGGCTGGAGAAATTTAATCTTAGTAAGATTTATATAATAAAATTTTCTTATAGAATTATGGATTATGAAAGAAGGAAAGAAGAATATATTCCCCAGAAACTATATGAAAAACCTGTAATTAAAAAACTAGATAAGATGAATTTCCCATTAGAGATACTGGCTTCAGCAACTGGAGAGAAAATTCTTTGTAAACAATGCTCTTCCTGTCATAATTGTAGATAAATTTAGTATAAATTTTAGAAGAATTTATTAAAAAACTCTGTCAGTTCTGCTTTGAATAAAAAAACAGCCGCTAAAATTCCCACTA
>CAYUZQ010000004.1:8599-18103 GCA_964448815.1 Candidatus Woesearchaeota archaeon | reverse complement strand
TCAATCCAAACAACAGGAATATTAACTTGCTCGACCTCCTTGAGAAATTCTCCTGAAACAAGAGGTTTATCTAAAATAAAAATATAGTCTGCATTTAATTCCACAACCCTTTTAAAATAACTAACATCCAAGTTAGGAAATGACCTAATAGGAACTCCTTTTCCTCTTCCAATATATCTCTGCAACAAGAGGAAACTGCATAATCCGTCCTGATCATTGTCAAAAAAGAACAAAGGATTCTGGGCCTTATTAAGATGCTCTTTAATCTCTAATACTTGTTTTGATGTTAGCATTTTATAAGATTAATAGAAATCTTTTTTTTAATTTGTAAAATTTCTTTGATGACAGCATTAATTAAAAAAAACCACCAATATATAAAATATGCTATTTTGCAAATGTTTTCGCAACAATCAGAGGAAAAAGAATAGTCGCGTCCCCAAAAACTTTTATTGCTTCCCCTTTCCCCTTGATTTTACCCCAGGAAACAGCCTCATCAGGACGGGCATTTGAATCAGCACCATCCCACTCCTCACCGGTGTTTATGTAAACACTGTAATCTGCCCCGTTTCTCATGAGATTTGCATTGCATATGTGGTGCTTCATTATCCCGCCACCCAACAAAATCATCCCTGTTTTTTCCCGGGTAATTGAAAACTCATTTAATTTGTGAATATCAAAAACAATATCCATTTTAAAATCAGGATGTTTGTACATAAAAAAATGAATCATGTCCCCCAAGCTTCCGTCAGTAATTGCAGGACAGTAAACATCGACATTGTTTTTATAGCACCAATACAAAATACTTTCCCTGTTGTTTATTTCCCTCCCGAGAACTTTTATAAATTCTGAAACAGAAATTATTTTCCCTGTATCCTTTTGCTCCCTGTAAATCTGCTCAAGTATCGGAGTAATAAAATCCTCAAATTTGCAGTACCTTGAATTAGGAATAAAAATATTTCCTGTCCTGTTAATTCCTTTTTCCCTCAGCAATTCCCCAGAAGCAGAAAAACTTCCAAGTTTAAAATCACCAAAGCATTTTATAATATCCTCTTCAATCCCCCCTGCTGTTGTAACAAAAACATCTATTTTTTTATGCTCAGCCAGATACCTGATTACATCTCTGATTCCTGAAGTAACAAGATTAGAACTACAACCAAGGTAAATAGTAACTTTTTCCTGAATCATTTTATTAATCAGGTTTATAACAATGCCCAAATGGCTTGCCTGAAATCCTGTGGAGAGATAACTGTCTAAAATTTTTTCATAATCAATTCCTTTATTGAAATCATAACCTTTAATTTTTATGCCTGAAATTTCTTCTGATGGTTTTAATATCGCTTTTCTTGATATTTTTTCTGTTTTTTTCATAATAAAATGGAACCCTCTAATTTTAAAAACATATGCCTTGACTTATACACTCTAACATCACAATCTTTAAAAATAAAAAATACAAGGTATTTTATGAATAAATGGTTTGAACTTTTAATTGGATTGATTTTATTAAACGGAACTATTTTGGTGGCTTGGTATTCCGGAGATTGGTGGGGAAGTTTTTGGAATTTTAAACACGCAACATGGGAGTTCCTCAAAGGCGGAGTAGTGTGGGCTTTTATTATGGTTGGTTTTCTTCTTATTATCTTAGGAATAAGTGAATTAAAAGAGTAAATTACCCAGAAAAAAACATAAAACTTCCTTCTATAATTGCAGCAAGAATTAAAAGAGGAATAACAATAAAGAAAAAGATTCTTAAAGAATTCCAGAAATATTTTTTAAGTGAATGGATTTTCTCCTCCTGAAAAACAAATGTTCCTAACTTCAGCCCCAGACCAAGAGAAATAAAAACCGCAGGCAATTCAAAAATCCCATGAGGTAAAAGTCTTAATAAAACTGAAACCCCTCCTTCCCCAACACCCATAGAAGCTACAAATCCAAGCAAATATCCGTTTAAAATAGCTCCAACTACTGGAAAAATTCCGAGAAAAACTCCGAAAACCATCACAAAAAAAGAACTTTGAAGATTATTTAAAAAAATAAAACTGATTAACTCGTTTTGATTCATTCCCTGAATTTTTTCAAGCAATTCCTGAATGAAATGTAATATTTGTTCTGCAACCGCATCGGGAACCGGGATAAAAAAACCAACAAAAGCAAAAACAAAAAAAACAGCGATAATAAGATAAATGAAATTCTTTGATTCTTTAATATAATCCCAGTTCTCTTTGTATTCTTCTCTCAAATTAAAATCTCTTTTTTTCCCCTTTTTTTTCATTTCATTTAAAAAATCGGTTTAACATCTGAACTTTTTTAGGATATTTCCTTCTTAAATAAATGCCATAAATTAATCCGCAGATGAGCCCCCCCAAATGAGCCGTGTTTCCTATTGGCACATTTCCTGCAATTGAGATAAGCCACAAAACAATTAAAATTCCTGGGGCAGCATATTTCATTTTTATTGGAATAGGGATAAACATAAGATAAACAGAAAGATTTGGAGTCAAAAGCACTAATAATCCGATTAACCCAAACAAAGCACCGCTTGCACCAACAGCATAAGCATTAAAATCAGCTGTCCAAAACAAACTCATTAAAACAAAAAACAAACTCGCAAAAAGTCCTGAGAATAAATAAAACCATAAATATCTTTTAGCTCCTAATATCTTCTCTACTAAAGAACCAATAAAAAATAATGAAAACATATTAGCAAAAATATGAAAAAAACCTCCGTGCATAAACATGCTTGTTAAAAAAGTCCAGAGATATTTTCCAGCAAAAATGTTTGAAGGCTTTATTGCTACAGAATCAATAGAAATTGTTTTGGATGAAATCAAAAAACTGAAAACAATGAAACAAAGAAGATTAATTAAAATCAAATTAGTAGTCAAACTGAAACTGCTGAAAAAACTTTTTCTCTTTTTTGGATAAATTTGATAAATTCCCATTCTGTCTTACCTTTTTTTCTTTTTACTTTTAGTCTTTGTTTTTTTCTTCTTTGTCACTATTCTCTTAACAACTTTTTTCAATTTCTTCTTCGCTGATTTTACTGCTTTTTTCTTTTTAGTTTTCTTTTTCTCTGGTTTTCTGCTCCATGTTTTTGTTTTCTTGTTTACAACTTTTGCACTCTTTTTTTTAATCTGCATTTTCTTTTTATTTTTCATTTTTTTCCTTTCTTCTTTTTTAATTTCTTTTATTTTTTCCTTTTCTATTCTCTCTTCTTCTTTTTTAATTTCTATGTTAACAAAGGTTACTTCCCTTTTTAGTTTATCCAAACTTTTTCCAAGCTCTTTTAAAAATTTAGAATTATCTTTCACAGCAAAAATGCCCCCGCACTCCGGACAGGTAAAATTATTTAGCAAAGCATTCTCTTCGCTAAATTCAATATTGCATTTTTCACAGGCGTAAAATCTTTTTGTTTCCCTGCTTTTTATCTGGTAATTTATCTGCTCTGTTTGTTTAATTAAAGTTCCTCTTAAAAACTCCAAAGATTTGAGTATTTCCATTTTCCAAAAATAAGTGTACCACCCTTTCTTTTTGTCTTTTTTTCTTACAGAAGAGACCAGCCCGTAATCTGAAATTTTATAAAGGATATTCCGCGTCTGATTAATTGTCAGATCCAATTTTTTTGCAATTAAAAATTCATTTACATATTTTTCGCTATCAAGTAAATCCACTATCTCTTCTGCCTGTTTTCCAACGACAATACTAACTACTTCTCTGAGAAATTTTTTCAACATCCACATATTAAAAATAATTCAAATAAATACCTTTCGGTTAATTTTAAAATAATCCAAACCTGTCTTTCACAAAAAACAAAGTTTTTAAACCTGTATTCTATTTTATATATATCAGAAAGTCTATATTGCATTTTAACTGACCAGAGTCTGATGCTAAAAATTAACAAAGTAAAATGGGGTGGTTTAATAAGAAAAAAGAAGAGAAAAAAGAGATACCTTCGCTATCTGAATTGCCGAAACTTCCAGAAATTCCAAGAATAAGTGGAGAAGAAGAAAATTTCTCAATAAATAAATTACCCAGTTTTCCAAATAGTTCTCTTGGAGAAAAATTTTCTCAAAATACTATTAAAGAAGCTGTGGCTGGGAAAAAAGAAGGTGAAGAGGTTTTTGAAGCAGATGAATCCGTGCAAACGAAAAATGATATGCGGACGATGCAGAAACCTCCAAAAGAACTGCCAATGAAGGAATTTCCATATGAAAGAAAAGGAACAGAAAGAGCTCCAAGGACAAGGGAGGTTCCAGAAAACTTCAGAGAGGCAGCGAGGATGGTAAGAAAAACTGAACCAATTTTTATAAGAATAGATAAGTTCGAAGAAAGTTTGGATATGCTTGAAAAAATAAAAAAAGAAATTTTAGAAATAGAAAAAATGCTTAGAGACGTCAGGAGAATAAAAGAAGAAGAAGAAAAAGAACTGGAATCTTGGGAGAGCAGGGTACAAATGACAAAAGAGCAGATTGAAAAAATAGACAGGAACATTTTTTCTAAACTTGAATAAAACAATGAAAAGTGAAAATTTAATCCATGTTAAACTTGAATACAAGGAAGCGCGCCAATCAAAAAAAGATGTGCTTTCTTTAGAAATGACCTTGTTAAAAATCCTAAGGACAATAAAAGAGTACCATCCCCTCAGGTTAGAAGAATTAAGAATAAAATTAAGGCTGTATAGAAAAATAAAAGAATTAATTACAGACATGGGAAAATTGCAGATAACTCTTCCAAAATTAAAAATTCCCGAAATATTAAAAGAAGAAGAGGGGCTGGAGGGATCAAAAATAAAAGAAATAAAAACCGGAAGATATGACAGGAGCTTGGAAGCTCAGCTAAGGGAAATTCAGGACAAACTTAATAAATTGCAGATGTAACATCCAGTTAAAAAATACGCCCACTAAATATTTTTAAAACTTCTTTTCTTATCCAAACTATGATAACAAGAAAAGAACTGATAAAAAGATATATTGAATTTTTTAAATCCAAAAAACATAAAGAAATACCAAACGCGTCTCTTGTTCCTGAAAATGACCCAACAGCATTATTTATTTCAGCAGGCATGCATCCTATTGTCCCTTATTTGTTGGGAGAAAAACATCCTTTAGGAAAAAAATTATGTAATGTTCAGAAATGCATAAGAACAACTGACATAGAAGAAGTAGGGGACACATGCCACCATACTTTTTTAGAAATGCTTGGTAACTGGAGTCTTGGAGATTATTGGAAAAAAGAAGCTATAGAATATAGTTTTGAATTTCTGACAAAAGTTCTGAAAATCTCAAAAGAAAAACTTGCTGTAAGTTGTTTTAAAGGAAACAAAAATGCTCCAAAAGATACAGAGTCAGCAGAGATATGGGAAAGTTTAGGAATTCCGAAAGAAAGAATTGCGTTTTTAGGAAAAGATGACAACTGGTGGGGACCTGCAGGAAAAACAGGTCCTTGCGGTCCTGATACAGAAATGTTTTACTGGAAATCAAATGATAAACCTGCTCCAAAAAAATTTGATTCAAAAAATCCAAATTGGGTAGAAATAGGAAATGATGTTTTAATGCAGTATAATAAAGACGAAAAGGGAAATTATAACCAGTCAAAACAGAAAAATGTGGATTTTGGAGGAGGGGCAGAGAGGATTGTTGCAGTTTTGAATGGATTAGAAGATAATTATTTAGCAGATATGTGGCTACCCATAATAAAAAAGATAGAGCATCTTTCTCAGAAAGAATATTCAAATTATAAAAAATCAATAAGAATAATCGCAGACCATATTAAAGCATCTGTCTTTATAATTGCCGACGGAATCACACCTTCAAACACAGAGCAAGGTTATGTTTTAAGAAGATTAATTAGAAGAGCGATAAGATATGGAATGTTTATTGATCTCAAAAATTTCACAACAAAAATTGCTGAACCTGTTTTCAAGATTTATGATGATTACAAACATTTACAAAAAAATAAAAAACAAATTTTAGATGAATTAAAAAATGAAGAAAAGAAATTTAATTTAAATTTAGAAAAAGGAATGAATGTGTTAAAAAAGGAATTTTTTAATAAGGCGATTGGAGGTGTTGACCCAGAAAATCTTCCAAAAGGAATGGTAATTAAAAGAAATAAATTAAGAATTAATGGAGAAAAGGTATTTTATTTTTATCAATCTTTTGGATTTCCTATAGAATTAACCCAAGAGATTATGAAAGAATGGGGGGTGAAGTTTGACAAACAAACAATGAAGGAAGCTCAAGAAGCATTCCAAAAACACCAAGAACTTTCACGAACAGCGTCGGCAGGAAAATTTAAATCAGGACTTGCAGATGCATCAGAAGAAACCACTAAACTACACACAGCAACTCATTTATTATTAGCAGCATTAAGAATTGTTTTAAAAGATAAAAATATAATTCAAAAAGGAAGCAACATCACTCCTGAAAGATTAAGATTTGATTTTTCTTTTCCAAGGAAATTAACAGAAAAAGAGATAAAAGAAACAGAGGATCTGGTCAACGCGCAAATTCAAAAATCCTGCGAAGTTGTAAGAGAAGAAATGTCTCCTGAACAGGCAAAGAAAAAAGGAGCATTAGGAATTTTCGACAAAAAATATGGTGAAAAAGTTTCTGTTTACAGCGTAGGAGATTTTTCAAAAGAAATCTGTGCAGGTCCGCATGTTAAAAATACTTGCGAATTAGGATATTTTAAAATAAAAAAAGAAGAAAGCAGTTCATCAGGAGTTAGAAGAATTAAAGCAACACTTGAATAAAAAATTCAGCAAATGAAGGTGGTTGGTGGGGATGGATGGTGGATAAAAAATAATTTCTGAATCTTTTAGGAGTTAGAAAGATTAAAGCTGCTTTAGAGCGAATTTTTATTTTTTAGATAATACTTCTCTCAATAAACCATTATTCTCTTCATCCCCTCTAATTGTATGAGAAGCATATAATTTATCTCCGCATACCTCAACTCTAAGAGTGTCTAATTTCCCTTTTGCCTCATCCAAATCTGTCTTATTAGGTTCTGCTACTTTATTATAAACTATTAAGTACTTTTTAACTAATTCATCATAATCCACAACATCAAATGTTTGATTTACTAAATTTGTATCAATATGCACCCTTACCATTTTCAATTTAAGAATCATTCCCTTTATAAACCTTTCAGATAAATCACAACCCATATTTTTCTCTGAGTTTTTCTAATTTCCAGTATCGAATAAAATTAATTTTTCCTTTTTCTTCTAAAATTTCACTGAGTTTTATCCAGTCCTCAGCATCTTTATATTCATATAAATCTTCATCCAAAGAATCTCCTTCTGAAATTAACATTACTTCCGGATCTGAAGATAATTTTCCCCACCCAAGATAATGCCCCTTGTTATTTGAAATTATAGAAGGTCCTGTAGTTTCCACAAAACAATAGCCTGTACCATTCAGGCTCTGTTCAACAGGGCATTTTATCCCAACCGCCTCGTGATTTTCTAAAGGATAGTAAAAAATTACCGCCCCATAACCTATTTCTTTTAACAAAAAAGTCAGTAAACCTGACTTTCCCTCGCAATTTCCCTGCATATTATAAAGAACTTCATAAGCATACTCAGAATAATTTGTCTGGTTAATCTGCCCGTTTTCAAACATAAAGATTTCTCCAGATGCTTCATAAGGAATGTTTTGAACCAAACTAATTGCAATCCTTACCTGATCTTCTTTGTTCATAGCAATGTTTTGTATTTCTGTTATCAAGGGTGAAAGCAGTTCTCTTTGATTCTCTTCATTTACATTTTTAAGTTTAAAATCTCTCCTAAAAGATTGTTCTTCTCCGTAATAATAAATGTATTTTGGAAAACTAAGAAAATAATCCGCCATCCCTCCATAAACTGTATAGTTTATTTCCTCTTTTTCCCCTCTTAAGATATATTTTAAAGTTATATTTTTTGGACTGTTTTGGTATTTCGAAATGCACGAATCACCCTCCTTTGTTAAAGACTCGGAACAACCACAAGCAGAGGATTTTTCCATGAGCACTCCATTTGAACAAAAATAAGGTTTTCTCAAGGAGCAAGTTTCATAAAATGTTCCGTCGCCACAAGTCAAAACTTTTTCAGAAGGTTTTTCGAAAGTTAGGTGTCCTGCCATAAAAAAGAAAAACAAAATAAAAAAAATGGGCACCAAAATCACCAGAAATTTTTTAAGGGCGTGTGTTTCAAAAAAAAATTTCAGTTTTTCTTTAAATGTAAACTCTTGCATCACTTTCCTGTCTTTTTTAGGCATAGAATAAAATAGGAAAAGAGTTATAAAAATTTACCTATTCCAAGTAAATTCCGGGCTTTCCTGGTTTGGTTTTTTTAGAAATACCCTGGGGGTCATATTTGTTTTTGTCACTAACAGAAAAAATCCTGACATTTTTTCCAACCCTCCTGTTAACTTCCTCTTCAGAATAAATCTCTTTTTCATTTGGTAAAACATAAACATAAATGTTTTCTTTTTTCTCTCCACGAGATTCTAAAATTTTCAGGATATTTGAAATATCCCAAATCAATTTTTCAATTACTTCCTCCTGTTTCTCAAACTTTTCATTAATTTTATTCTCGTCAGCAACAGGCCATTTTTCAAGACTAATGAAATTTTTATTTCCAATCTTTTCCCAAAGTTCTTCTGTAATATGCGGACAAAAAGGATGCAATAACCTCAAACTTTTTTCCAGAGCATCTTTGCTTTCTTCTTCACCAAAAGAATTAAACAAATCCCTTATTTTAATCACAGCGAGATTATATTTGAATTCTTCAATATGCTGGGTAATTTCTTTAATTGTTTTATTTAATTTACTTTCGGTTTTCTCGTCTATATTCTTGATAATTTTTACTTTATCAAAGTAATTTATAACATTATTAATAAATCTTGAACTTCCTTCAATTCCTTTTGAACTCCACTGCGTATCTTTGCCAGGAGAAGCAACTGACATTAAAAACAATCTCGCAGTATCAATACCGTATTTTTTTGAAACCTCTTCGGGCAAAACTACATTCCCCCTTGATTTTGACATTACAAAACCATCATCTCCGTGCAACATTCCCTGATTAAATAATTTTGTGAACGGCTCATCGAAATTTACAAATCCCATGTCTCTTAATGCCTTGGTAAAAAATCTGGAATAAAGCAAATGCAAACAGGCATGCTCTGCTCCCCCAATATACTGATCAACAGGAAGCCAGTAATCAATTTTCTTTTTATCAAAATATTTCTTATTGTTTTTATTATCAGCATATCTCATATAATACCAGCTGGAATCAAAAAAAGTATCCATAGTATCTGTTTCCCGTCGGGCTTTTGCACCGCACTTAGGACATTTCACATTCCAAAACTTTTCATTTGTAGCAAGAGGATTTCCTTTTCCAAACTCAACATTCATCGGAAGTTTCACAGGCAAATCTTTTTCAGGCACAGGAACAATTCCGCAATTATCACAATAAACCATCGGAATCGGTGTTCCCCAATATCTCTGACGCGAAATCAGCCAATC
>CAYUZQ010000004.1:0-8499 GCA_964448815.1 Candidatus Woesearchaeota archaeon | reverse complement strand
TTTAATCTCCAAATTATATTTTTTTGCAAACTCAAAATCTCTCTGGTCATGCGCAGGAACAGCCATTACCATTCCAGAACCATAATCAGCAATAACAAAATTACCAGCATAAATAGGAATTTTATCTTTAGTAATAGGATTGATTGCATAACTTCCTGTAAAAGCACCTTCTTTATCAAGCAAATCAATATCCTCCTGTTTGGTTGATTTAATTTTTTTCAAAAATTTCCCAACCTCTGATTTTTGTTTTTCTGTAACTAACTCCATAAGTTTAGAATGCTGTGCAGAAATAACCATAAATGTAACTCCATAAATTGTATCAGGACGAGTTGTGAAAACTGGGAATTTTTTATTTGGAATTATCTCATTTAGAAGTTCTGGGAATTCCATTTTTTCCTCTGGAGTTTTTTGAACAAAGTGTCCTCTGTTTTTCAAAACAATTGGTTTAACACTAAGTTCCCTTGAATAAATTTCACAAGATTTTTTAATTCCCTCACTATCATCAGAAGATTCAATTAAAACAATTTTTCCAACATTTTTGATAATATCCTTATCTATTTTAAACTTATAAAATTCATTTATCTCCCATTTTTCTTTTTCTCCGTGGGCAATCGCAGGTGCTATCAAAATTAATTTCTTAATCTTCTTTTTAGTTTCACCAAGCCAACGAGTTACAAAACATCCTCCAGCACTTGTTCCAATTAAAACAGAATTCTCATCAACTTTTATTTTTTCTAATTCTTTTTCCCATTTATTATAATCTGGGCTCCAATTTTCAGGCATCAAGGGAGTTTCAATTTTAATTCCTTTTTCTTCTAATTTCTCTTTCGTCCAAGGAATCCAATTTCTTTTATTCTGCGGAGCAAATCCTCTCTTGATTTTTTCTTTATCTTTTTCATTACTCCCGTGAACAATCACAACATTTGAAATTTCCGTCGGTGTTTCAACATCAAAATCAATTTCAGTCCCATAACTTTTTCCAATCCAGTTTTTCTGCATTGTTTTAATTCTCTCTGGCCACTGCAAATTATCAATACAATCCAAAAGTTCATCAGCATAAGCAGTTGTCTTAATGAACCATTGTTCAAGGTGTTTAACTTCAGCTTCTGTGTCCCTGTGTCTCCAGCATCTTCCTCCCTGAACCTGCTCATTCGCTAATACTGTGTTGCACTTAGGGCACCAATTAACAGGAGCTTTTTTTCTATAAACCAAACCTTTTTCTAAAAACTTCAAGAAGAAAAACTGATTCCACTTATAATACTCAAGTTTGTGTGTTTCCAGTTTCCTGCTCCAATCATAACTTAAACCCAATATTTTTTGTTGGCTCACATAATTTTTTATCGCCGCCTCGGTAAATTTCTTCGGATGCTTCTTGACTTCTATAGCAGCATTTTCAGCAGGCAATCCAAAAGAATCATAGCCCATAGGATACAAAACATTAAATCCGTTCATTCTCTTAAATCTTGCATACACATCTCCGATAGTATAATTAAAAGCATGCCCCATATGCAAACCCGAACCTGACGGATAAGGAAACATTTCAAGAACATAAAACTTTTTTTTGTTTTTATCTTTCTTTGTCTGAAAAATTTTTTTCTCTTCCCATTTCTTCTGCCATTTTCTCTCTATTGCCTTAAAGTTTGGCTTTTTCATTTTTCTACCAATCAACCCTTGTTTATATTATTTATTATTTAGAATTTTCTTATTAACAAAATTACACTCGCCAGTTAAACAGACGATTTATAACAATAAGAGAATTCTATCTAAAACAAAACTTAATTTTTCTGTTTTAGTATTTTTCATAAATGATTTTAGAAAATAATATTTTTATGACCTTGAGATTAACCTATAAGAACTTCCAACTAACCTCTAATGAGATTTACCAGTCAAATCTTCTATCTGGTATTCTAAATTCAGAAGCCATTTGACCATAACCATTGTAACCATAAGTTAAAACAGAAGAATTATTGGTATTTATCTTAGTTTCATCTCCTGTTTGGATTAGTCTATATTCTAGTTGAGCAAAACAATCACGGCCCCTCTCAACTATCCCCTCAAATCCATCAGATAGAAGAATTTTCTCTCCACTTCTTGCTGCTTTTTCTAGAAATTTAAAAAACCCTTTAAAAATTACTGTTTCTATCTTATCATAGACACTCTCTTCTCCAGAGGGATATTTCCTCAACAAAATTAAGAGACTCTTAAGATCCGGATTAGATAAACAGTCAGAAGATTTTTCAAATTCTTCTAGTTTAAATCTTCCAAAACCCTTTTTCGGTTTATATTGAACTATAGAGGGGTATCCCCCAAATAAAGATATGCTTTTATACCATCTAGGTTTATCCTGATACCTCAATGCTTCCTTAAATTCCGTCAAACATTTTTCTCTTACATTCATTTCTTCCTCCTTACTTTCTAAAGATTCTTCTTCCCAGTCTTCTTTACTTCCTTTCTCAACAACTTTCCCTCTTCGGACAACATATATTTTTTTCATTTTCTTATTTCTCCATTTGTTTTTACTTAACAGTAGGTATATATTAGATTATATAAAACGTTTGAGGTTAATTTTATCCCAAATCCGAAAGATTTATTAATATTATTAGATTTTATCCCAGATATGGAAAATAATAAAGAACAAACATCAAAACCAGAGGGATGGAATGTTTTTTTGCCAAAAGAAAGAAAAGACATTCGGCTGGATAAGAGAGACCAGATAATCATTCAGACGCTGTCAGAAAACGCAAGAACCAGCCTGAATGTTTTGTCAAAAATGACTTTATTATCAAAAAACAGCATCGCCAATAGAATCAAAAATTATGAACGATTAGGATTAATAGACGGTTTTTCAACTTTCATTAACATACAAAAATTAGGATTAGAAATATATACCCTGTGCATCAAAACAAAAATGACTCTCACTCAAAAAGAAAAATTCATAGAACATCTTAAAAAAATCAGGTTCCTAAACCAAATAGTTACCCTATCCCCTTCACACTGGGATTTTGTAATCAGAGTATATGCAAAAAACACAGAGCACTTTGATAAGATAATAACTCAAATAAGTTCTTTCCCAAACATAATACACATAGACATAATCCCTTCAGAAGACTGGGATTACAATCCAGTTAATTATTTTAATATAAATGTAAATCTGAACAGATTTATAAAAAAAGAAGATTCGTCTTTTCAAAGAACATTTTCCAGTAAAAAAGAAAAGATAAAAATTGCCTTTGATAAAAAAGATTTAGAAATCCTCGATATCTTATCTCATAATGCAAGAATTCCTCTTGTGGAGATTGGATTTAAAGTTAATCTTTCTCCAGATACTGTAAAATACAGAATAAAAAACCTAATAGAAAAGGGAATAATAGAATGCTTCTTTGCAAACCTCAATCCTTATCTGTTTGGATATTCTACATATTTTTTCACATTTCAAATTTTCAACAGAGAAAAAATAAAAGATATCATAAACCATCTAGCTAATCACCCAAAATGCACCGGAGTGATGAAAACAAAATCAAATTGGAATTTATGTGGAGCAATTTTAATAAAAGACACAAAAGAGCTAAAAGAATTTGAAGAAGAATTTTTCGCAAAATTCGAGAATTATGTTCATAATTATGAGTTTACTCAGATATTAGAACAACCTTATTACAGACTATTTATGAAAGAAATTCTCACAACAAAAATTTAAATACAATCTCTTCTTTATTAAAACATGCAAAAAATTAAGGCATACCTAACAGGAGAAATCATCTCGAGCAATTCTTCTGAAGCACACACGCTTTATAAAAAAAGCCACTTTGGAGAACCAGTAGGAGAAAAAATTCAGTATTCTCTATCAGAAACCCTCTTTCTCGTCGAAAAAGACAAAATGGAAATCTTTTTAAGAGAAAAGAAAATTCCAAAAAAAGACCTGATGAAAAAATTCCAGAAGGTTGACAAAAAAATTCAGATAAAATATCCTGTTTTTAAAGATTTAAGGGAAAAAGGCTATGTTGTAAAAACTGCTTTAAAATTCGGAGCAGAATTTAGAGTTTATGAAAAAGGTTCAAAACCAGGGAAAAAACATGCAAAATGGATTGCCTTCGCTGAACACGAATCCAAAAAATTGGCGTGGCACGAATTCTCTGCAAAAAACAGAGTTGCACATTCAACCAAAAAAAACTTGCTCTTAGCAATCGTCGACGAAGAAGGGGATATCAGTTATTACGAAGTTCGGTGGATAAAGCCCTAACATCAAAAAAATTTAACCCTTTCTATAAAAACTTTTATAACCCCGATTTAGCTATTCAGACTATGCCTAACCAAGATACTTCAGAAATAAAACAAAAAATAATATCAATTATCAAGCGAAGGGGCCCAAGCCTGCCAGTTCATATCGCAAGTGAGACAAATTTGAGCATTCTCTTTACTTCGGCTTTTCTTTCTGAATTATTTTCTGAAAAAAAAATAAAAATGAGTAATATGAAAGTGGGAAGTTCTCCGGTTTACTTTATTTCAGGACAGGAATTCATGCTGCAAAATTTTTCACAATATCTGAAAAGCAAAGAAAGAGATGCCTTTCTACTTTTAAAAGAAAAAAAAATTTTAAAAGATTCAGAGCAGGACCCCGCAATCAGAGTTGCTTTAAGGGCGATTAAAGATTTTGCAATGCCTTTTAAAAAAAATGATGAAATCTTTTGGAGATATTTTACTGCTCCAGAAACAGAAATCAAAATAAAAGAGGAAGTAAAAAAAGAAATAGAAAAAAAACCAGAAGAAGAAAAGAAACTTGAAGAGTTGGGAATTTTTGAGGAAACAAAAAAGAAGCATATTAAAAAAAGATCCTCCAAGAAAAATGATGACAAATTTTTCAATAAAGTAAAAGAATTTTTGAGCAGCAAGAACACAGAAATTTTAGACATAGAAAGTTTTAGTAAAAATGAATTAATACTTCGCATCAGGGAAGAAGGCAAAAATAAACTTTTATTTGCCCATAATAAAAAAAGGATAAATGAAAAGGACTTAATTAAAGCAAATAAAAAAGTAGCGGAACTAAATTTGCAGTATGCAATTCTTAGTCTTGGGGAACCAACAAAAAAATTAGATGAATTCATCGAAGCAGTAAAGAATTTATCAAAAATAGAAAAAATAAAATAACAAAATTTAAAAACCTGTAGCAATCTCTTTTTATTATGGGAAAAATAAAATCAAAATTAGTAAAAAGATCAGCAAATTCGCTTATAAAAGAAAATATCGGATTTAATGACAGTTTTGAAAATAACAAAAAGATACTTAAAGATAATATGCCCAGCAAAAAATTAAGGAACCAAATGGCAGGATTTTTGTCAAAAATCAAAAAACAGGAAAAACAGAAGAATATTGGCATGTTAAATAAATAAGGTGCTTCAACAATTGAAATAACTTTAAGCAAAAAATAAAATCAGGCTTTCTTTTTTCTCTTTAATATTTCTTTTATTTCTTTTACATCACCACCAAGTTGTTCAAGTTGTTTTTGCTTTTTTTTATTTATCAGGGAATTAATTATATTAAAAATTATATAAAAAATAACCATCCACCCCAAAGCTTTTAGAATGGTGATTAACCCCCCAAAATTTTCAATCAATTCCTGGGGTATTTCAATAAGGGTCTCCTCTGTCAAAACCATATTATTCCAAGAAAAAGAAGTTTTTAAAATTACCTCAAAACTTTTAAACATTTGTTCTCTTTTATTTTTGTCTCTGTAGCTCAGAGTCAGAGCGCGGCTCTCATGAAATCAAAGACTTCCTTTGATTTGTTCGAAAATCTTTATTTGCGACAGGCCGAGGTCGAGGGTTAAATTCCCTCCAGAGACATCTTATTTGAGAAAATCCCTAATCTTTTCTGCAGTTTTTTTCATCTGCTCGCCCGAAGGTTTTGGCTCCAAAGACTTCATTCTAAAACCTTTTTTATCAAAAAAAGGAAAAAGCTTAACATGAATATGATTCATTTCCAAGCCCTCGATAATCATCCCGGTTTTTATTGGTCTCAAAGATTCGTCCATTGCTTTCGCAATTTTTTTAGCAAATATTAATAATTTACAATAAAAATTATCTTCCAAGTCAAAAACATAAGGTTTAATATGTTTTTTAGGGAAAACTAAAACTTGATTATTCATTACAGGAAAAGCGTCCACAATCGCCAAAAAATCCTCATCCTCCCAGATTTTTTCACAAGGAATTTCTCCATTTACTATTTTGCAAAAAACACAATCCTTATTCATGATAAACAAAAAAAGAAATAGTTTAAAAATATATTGCAAAATAGAAAAAACGATTCAGAGTAAACAAGGTTAACTTATCTCTTTTTTCTTCTAGCCTTTGCCTTGGTTTTTCTCTTCGGCTTTTTTTTAGCAGCAGCTCTTTTCTTTTGGCTCTCAAGTTTTGCTATTTGCCTCTTAAGAGATTTTATTTTAATGCTTAGCTGCTTTGGTGTTTTAGCTTTTACCATTTTTCTCTCCTCTTTTAATTATTTATAAAAAGAATTTGTTATTTAAAAAACTTTTGTTAATAAATTTTAAAATTTAAAATTCAAAAAAGGTTTTTAAAATTTGATTAAAATATTTAATTTTTACCGACGAGAAAAAAATCTTTTTTATTTAACTAATTTTCCTGCTTTCTTAAATTCAATTTCACCATTAATTAATTCTTTCAAAACATTTTTTAATTCTGAAATTTTTACCCGGATTTGCTTTGCCGTATCCCTCTCTCTTACTGTAACGTCCTTGTTTTTTAAAGAATCTCCGTCAATAGTTATGCAATAGGGTGTTCCAATCTCATCATTCCTTGCATATCTTCTCCCTATGCTCCCTGATTTATCATAAAAAACATTCCATTCTTTTTTTAAATCATCTGCAATATCTTTAGCAATTTTTTCAAAATTATTTTTTTTAACAATTGGAAAAACCGCGGCTTTTACTGGAGCAAGTTTTGGAGGAAGTTTAAACATTGCTCCTTCTTTACCTACATTAAAAAAAACATCAAATAAAGCAAAAATATTTCTATCATCACCAAAACTTAATTCTAAAACATGCGGGATAAATTTTTTTCCGTCAATATTAATCGATAAATCTTTTCCTGAAACTTTCTGATGGGCCCCCAAATCATGGTTTGTTCTATAATGTATTCCTCCAACTTCTTTAAATCCCCCGATAGTATCCAAAATAATTTCCATATCAAAATGAATCTTATTGTAAAATGCCCTCTCCTTTTCACTTAATTCTCTAAGTCTGAATTTATTTTTTGGAATCCCTATAATCTTTAAATAAAAATCCTGAACTTTTGATGCATAATAAATATAAAATTTAGGAACTCCCTTTTTCTTATTTAAATCGCTGCAGCTAATTTCTTCTATTTGATTGCTGTCTGCAAATTTAATAAATAATTTTTTATCCATAACTTCTCTCCATTTTTCATGCTCATTAATTTTATCAGGATCAAAAAAGATTTGCAATTCAGCTTGTGAAAATTCTCTTAATCTAAAA
Organism: Candidatus Woesearchaeota archaeon; assembly: GCA_964448815.1. GTDB lineage: Archaea > Nanobdellota > Nanobdellia > Pacearchaeales > GW2011-AR1 > CAYUZQ01. Next base: position 995 of record CAYUZQ010000004.1, on the reverse strand, counting down.
AATCCCTGCCGAGGAGAAATCTCATTTCTATATGCTTTATCGATAATTGCCAGTCCCATGGGAAGTTTGCCTCTTGTTGCCAAAAATTCGTCCTTAAAAGCCAAATAAGCCCCTTGAGCTGTTTCAGGACCAAGATAAGCCTTGCTATTTGCACCAATTCCAACGCTGACAGGAAACATCATATTAAATTGCAAAACTTCCGACAATTCTCCAGAGCATTTTTGACACTTTAAATTTTTTTCTTTAATTAATTTATTCATCTCCTCAATTGAAAGAGTTTCTGTATTTTCAACACCATGTTCTTCCAAAAAATTGTCCACCCTAAATCTCAGGTGGCACTTTTTACATTCAACCATTGGATCATTAAAACTCTCTACATGCCCCGAAGCAATAAAAACAGACTCTGGCAAAATATTATTGCTTTGAATTTCATAAAAATTATCATCTAAAGAAAGAATATTTTTTCTCCATAAATTTTCCCAATTAGTTTTCAATAACTTTCCAAGATGACCGTAAGTATAAAATCCTGCCTTGCCTCCATAAATGCTGGCTGTATTAAAGAAAAAACCCCTCGTGCCTGCTATTGAAAAAATTTTGTCTGTTTTTTCTTCTCTGCTCAGTTTAACTTCTTCTGAAACTTTTTTCTGCTCCAATTTATTTTCCCATTCTTTATCCCCTTTTATTTCATTTATCTCTTTTCCTTTCTTTCTGCTCCCAAGAATCTCTTTTGCTTTTTGCTCTGCATCTCTTTTCACTTTTCCAAGATAAGCAATTGTTTTTGTTTTCACTTTTCCATTAACTCTCTTATTTTCATTAAGATAATAATATTCTTTCCCATGAATTATTTTTTTAACAATAAAAGCCATTATTAATTAGGCACTACCAACTATTTAAAGATTTCTAACAATTATTACAATTATTGATAAAAGCGGGGAGTGGGAATTGAACCCACAAAAAGTCGGGCTGCAACCGACTGCAGTAACCATTGTGCCACC
>CAYUZQ010000003.1:14124-18599 GCA_964448815.1 Candidatus Woesearchaeota archaeon | reverse complement strand
TGTAAAGATTGATTTAAAAAGTTTGTGTGTAATTGAATACAATAATTATTATAAAAGAAAAACTTCTCTTAAAATATGATGAAAGGGTTGCATAAAGAAATTTATGAGGAATTTTGTAAGGGTTGTGATAATTTCCTTCTTGGTCCAGCTGCATGTAAGGAAGTTAATAGTGAGTTTAGGAGAAAATATGTACTAGGGGATAGATGCTATCGTGCTATTATTAAGGGTGTGCCTGTATCTATTCTTTCTAAGAAGAGGATTATGGTGGGGGTCGGCGGTGAATGGTATGAGAGAGATGACATGAAAAAGATAGAATCTGCCTTAGATGAGAAGAGAAAAAGGTTACAAATGGAGGGGCCATAATAATGTTTATAAAGTCAAAGGAAGTTATTAGTATATGACTTTAGGAGATGGTCAAAAAATTTTAGGTAAGTTTCCTCTTATTGCTATGTCTTTAAAATATTTTATGGATGTTAAGGGAATTCATAGAGATATCATAACTAAAAGGCAAATTTCTGAAGGTTCCTTGGATAATGTTGTTCAATTTTTTGAATCTTGCAAAATAGGAAGAGAAAGGATTAATTATCTAATGGAACAATTAAAATTGATGGATGAAAGGGAAATGGCTAATTATAGAAATTATAGAGAGATTTTCTGTGCTGTTGTTAAGGATTGTAAGAGGCTTCCTGAAAATTTAGAGACTTATTTTAATGCTCTTGAAAAAGTTAGAAAGAGAGATGAATCTGGTGTAGTATTATTAGAAGATTTTTTTTGGGAAGTTTTTGAATATGCTGGTCGATTACCTCATAATAAAAAAGATTATCATAGGGTTGGGCTTCTTGCAGTAGCATAACTTCAAAAACATTTTTATACTAATCTTTCTATAGTTTATAGAGGTGAAAATGGAACTAATATTTATTCAACTAGCTATTATTATTTTAGTGGCGTTTGTTGTTTCGTATATAGTCAAAGCTTTTATAAATCAATAATTATTCCTCCTCTTTATCCTCTTCTTCTTCCGCGCTTTTTTTAATCTCTTCAACTTCTTCTAGTCCGAATAAAGAAAAAATAAAATCAAAAAACCTTAAGATTATTTCAAGAAGAATTATAAACAGTAGATAATACCCTATCTGATTGAAGAAACTAGGAATTTGGCTCAAGTGTGTTGCTATTTTTTCTATATACTGAACTTCTGAAAAAGTGTTTGGGTTGAGGACAGTTATTGCAAGCAGAGTAAAAGGAAATAATTTTGCGATTTCCCGTGACAGTCCTTCTTTGTAATAAGCAGCTATTCTTATTGAAGCAATTATTGCTGCAGATATGATTAATATTTGAGATACTTCCTGAGTTGCTGTCAGAATTACTAAGAAGAGAGTAAATATTGAAAACCAAAAGAAAATTAAAAACGGCAGGATTATTATATATTCCAAAAAATAAAGTGCTCCTGTTAGCAGTTTTGTAAAAAAGGGATTTTGGGATTTGTTATATTTGCTGAGATTTAATCCAAAAAAATTTTTAGTAGAAATGAATCTGTAAAATTTCCAGATGAAAATAGAATAAAGGACAATCAGCAAAACCAGAACTAATAGATTGAAAAATTCTCCGAGAGGCGAAGGAAGAAACGAGATAAACTCGTGATACAATTTAATAATTTCTGTTCCAAAATTTTCAAGCACCCCTTCCATGAACCGACTTAGTCGCGATTATTTATAAATACTTCGCCTGGAAAAAATTTAAATACAATCTTTCCCTGAACAGATTATGATTGATATAAAACTTATCAGGGAAAATCCGGAGTTGGTGAAGGAAAATATAAAAAAGAAGTTTCAGGAAGAAAAATTAGTTCTTGTTGATAAAGTTATTAAACTTGATGAAGATTGGAGAAAATTAAAATATAAAGAAGATGGTTTAAGGAGTGAGAGGAATAAGATTTCTGAGCAGATTAATAAGTTGAAGAAACAGGGGAAAAGTGCAAAAGGGGAAATAAAAAAAGCAAAAGAGATTCCTGGAAAAATTGAAAAGCTCCAGGAGAAAAGAAAGAAGTTGGAAGAAGAAATAAGAAAGATTATGTATCAGATTCCGAATATAATTCATAAATCAGTACCTTTAGGAAAAGATGATTCTGAAAATGTTGAATTGGAAAAAATCCCCAAGGGAGAGCCTAAAACTCCTAATTATAAAATTATGCATCATGCGGATTTAATGGAGAAGCTAGGAGGGTCTGATTTTGATAGTGCTAGAAAAAACTCTGGAAGCGGTTTTTATTATCTTTTGGGGGATATTGCAATACTTCATACTGCAATTATTTCTTATGCAAGAGATTTTATGATTAAAAAAGGATTTACTTATACTATCCCTCCGTTCATGATTAGGAGCGATGTTGTTAAAGGAGTTATGAGTTTTGAAGAGATTGATGCAATGATGTACAAGATTGAGGGAGAAGATTTGTATTTAATTGGGACCTCAGAACATTCCATGATTGGGATGTTTAAAGATAAAGAAATTAGTGGTAAAGATTTGCCTTTGGCTTTAACGAGTTATTCCCCTTGTTTCAGAAAAGAGGTTGGTTCGCATGGAATTGAGGAGAAAGGTGTTTTTCGTGTTCATCAATTTGAGAAGCAGGAGATGGTTGTTATTTGTGAGCCAGAGGATTCATATAAATGGTATGAAAAAATGCTTAATTATACTGTTGAAATTTTTAGGAATTTAAATGTTCCAGTTAGAAAACTTGAATGTTGTTCTGGAGATTTAGCTGATTTAAAAGCAAAATCTGCTGATGTTGAAGCATGGAGTCCTAGGCAAAAAAAATATTTTGAAGTTGGTTCTTGTACAAATATGGAAGAAGCACAGGCGAGGAGATTAAATATCAGAATTAAGAATAAAGGGAAAATATATTTTGCGCACACTCTGAATAATACAGTTTTAGCAACTTCCCGAGGGATTATTGCTCTTCTTGAAAACAACCAGCAAAAAGACGGAAGCATAAAAATTCCAAAAGTGCTTTGGAAATATACTGGATTTAGAGAGATAAAAACAAAAAAAGATGGTGAAAAAGAAAATAAGAAGAAAAAATAAACTTGATAAATGGTTTTTGTTGAATGGAAAAAAGGTTTTTATAATTATGATTTCATGGTTTGTTGCGGTTCTCCTGCATAATCTGGTTTATGGATTATTTAAATCATGGTTTGATGCACGAGGAGGAGACGAATCTTTCTTTTTTATTATTGCTGTAATTCTTATTCCAATTTATTTTATTATAGGAATTGTTTATAGTTTTGTTTGGATGATACGGAATGAGGAATATCCTAGAAAAAAATTTTATATTAAACTTTTGGTTAGTATTATCTTAGGTCTAATTGTTACTTTTGTTTTAACAACTATTCATTTTTTAAATTTTAATGGTTTTTGGATGTCTTTAATCGTGTTTACGATTTTGATATTTGGTTTAATTAGTTTATTTCAGAAGAAGAGGTAGTGAGAGGGAAAATTTAAAAACAGATTTCTATAATAAAAGATATGCCCATGTGGTCCAACGGCTAAGACATATCCCTGTCGCGGATATAACCCGGGTTCGATTCCCGGCGTGGGCGTGATTTTTGGTTTAAATACAAAATATTAGAAACATAACTAAAACTTTAAATACTATTCTTGAGAACAATTTAATTAACAAATTTACTATAACCAAAAATGTCAAAAACAATTGAGATAACAAACAAAAACTTTAAGGAAGAGGTTATTAATTCGGAAGTTCCGGTTTTAGTGGATTTTTGGGCGCCGTGGTGTCAGCCATGTTTAATGATGGGTCCTGCGTTAGAGGAATTATCAGAAGAATTAGAAGGCAAATTGAAAATAGGAAAACTGAATACTGAAACTCCTGAAAATCAAATATTTGCAATGGCTTATCAGGTTCAGAGCATACCGAATATGAAACTTTTCAAAGACGGAAAAATGATTAAAACATTTATTGGTTTGCGTCCGAAAGAAGCATTAAAAGAAGAATTAGGACAAGAAGTCGATTTATCCTGAGGCAGTAATTAAAAGGGAGAATTTTATTAAAAAATGAAAAAGAGTATTGAAGGGGAAATTTTTCACGAAATTGAGGAATTTGGAAATAAAAAGTATGAGCACATTGGTTTCAGGGATAAAGAGAACAAATTTGGAGAGATGCTTGCTGAAATTGTCCCTGAAATAGATATGAAAAAGAAAGCAAGAATCACAATAGAATTAATTGATGAAGACAAAGAAGAAAAGAATTGTTAATATTCATAATTATCTAATTCCATTTTTATTTATCTCTTTTATTATTTACAGGTTTTATTGTCTTATACCTCCTACAAGTCTTTAGCAACAAAATCCTATTGAAATTTTTATTTTAAATTTTATTATCTTTTTTTACAATAAAATTTAAAAAGTCTCTTTTTGTAATTTGATATTCAAGAGAGGACTTAAATGCATCAAGTTATAGAAGAATGGGA
>CAYUZQ010000003.1:10408-14024 GCA_964448815.1 Candidatus Woesearchaeota archaeon | reverse complement strand
AATTCTAAATGCAAAGCTTTAAAAGAGAAATTTTCTTTTGTTGATTATGGAAGAAGAAACAAACGAAAATGAAGAAGCAAATGAATCTTCTGAAGTTCCTAAAGAAACAGAAGAAACTGGCAAATCAAAAGAAGATTTGAAAGAGGATTCAGATACTGACGAGGATTTGGAAGAATAACCCTCAAAATAAATTTTTATTTTTTTATAAAATTTTCTAATCAGCAAATTTATATAATCTTGTAGCAAGAGACCTTTATGGGGTTAAAAATACTTTTCAGTTTTATTTTTATTTTGTTTGTTGTAGTGCTGCTTGTTTTTTACTGGTTTATTCCTTTTGGAACAATAGAATTTAATGTTGCCCCTAATAATTATAATTTTAGTCTGAATGCTTCTGGTACAGAAAATATGCAGTTTTACAAAAACATGAGGTATCCTGATTCAGAAATATCTTACAAAATTTATGACTGCCCGCTGCAAAAGGAGAATGATATGCTTGAAGCTTTTGAGATTATTTCAAGTAACACAATTTTGGAATTTTATTCTTTTGATTCTGATACAGAAAACAAAGAATCTTTTTTGGGAGAAAATTTGTCTGAACAGGAAATTTCAACTGAAGAAATTTCTGTAACTTGTGACAGTGAAGTTAAAATTGAAGATAAAATGTTCATTGCAGGGGAGGGGGGACCCACAGAAGTTATCGGAGGGGAAATATTTAATATCATACTGCATGGAAAAATTTTATTGATAAAAGAATCTGCGTGCGAGAGACCCAATGTCGCAATACATGAACTTTTGCATGCTCTTGGATTTAATCACTCCAGTAATCCGAATAACATTATGTACCCTTTTAGCAAGTGCAGGCAGACAATTGGCGAGGATATCCCAATATTAATAAATCAGCTTTATTCAGTTCCAAGTTACTCTGATTTGGCTTTTGAAAATGTGTCTGCTGTTATGCACGGGAGATATCTGGATGCAAATGTGAGCATTCGAAATGACGGGCTCAGGGATTCTGAAAAAGCGAAACTGGAGATTTACGCTGATGATAGTTTTGTGAAAGAAATTGATTTGGACATTATAAAAATGGGATATAAAAAAATAATAAAATTGAGCAATGTCTGGATTAAAAAAACAAATTTTCAGGAACTGGAATTTTTCATAAATTCCAGTTTTAATGAATTGGAAAAAAAGAATAATAAAATTGTATTGAAAATAAAAGAATAAAAGAATTAGTAGTCTTCATCATCAAGACCTAAAGCATCGATATCCTCGAAAAATTCATCTGTTTCTTCAGGATTTAAATTTTCCTCCATTTTTATTCGCCCTTGGTTAATAGGAACCACTTTCTGATTCTTTTTAACCTCTTTTTTGTTGCTCCTTATAAAATAAATTAGTTTTTAAACATTTTGGAAATATGGAATTTCTTTTTAGGAACATGTTTTTTAGGAAAACCTTTGATTCATCTGGAGATTTTTGTTTCTGAAATAACTTGATAATCCCAATTGTGATATTCGTATTTGTCGCTGTAGATGCTTTGATAAAAAAATCTTTTTTCTTCTCCTGGTTTAATATAATGCCTTACTGATACTGTTTTTGTTTTTCCGCAATAATCATAAAAGTTGAATTTTACTGTGAAGTAACCGCTTTTGTAATCTTTATTTTTGACATAAACATAATACTTGTTTATTTCATTTCCGAACACGCTTTCGTATGTTTTGTGCTCTGCTTTTTCAGAATATTTCAGATAACGATAGGTTTTATCATGATGTTTTGAATAATCTTTATCTTGGACATACTTGATTGCAGAAGGAAGGGCATACGAAGAATAATAATTTGTGTTGTAAGAATTTACATTATATGAATCTGAAACTATTGATGTCGTTGATGTTGATTTTCCTGTTGCAGAAATGCCGGTAAATAAAAATACAAGGATAATGAGAAGAATTACTAAGATTATTGCAAAAAAGACTTCAGGAATTCTTCTTTCATTTACTTCCATGAAAAATATAGCAGTTATTGTATATAAGGATTATTGAAGTACAAGAGTTGTTTTGAAAAGTATAAATCGAGATAGTTTATTTTTTAAATCTCATAATTTTAGGGCTTTTTAATAAATTCAGTTTGGGAATTGTGTCTTTGTAGATTTTTTCCAGTTCTGTTTTGTTTAATTCAACTATGCCAGAACTGCTTTTTCCCCTGAAACAAATCTGAATAGCGGATTTATCAGGTTTCAGAAAATCTTCTTTGAAAATTATTTCTTTTATTTCTCCTGAAGTTTCGAGCCTTACAATCCCGTCATAATTCTGCTTTTTTGTTTTTATGTCCATGATAAATAGACAGGATTATTGTATATAAGGATTATTGGGGTGGGATGTATGTTTTAGTTGAGAGAGGTTAGGGATTATTTTTTTAGGGACTGAAATAAGCTACATCTTCTTTGTAATAGTTGTCATCTCTTATAAAAAAACAAATATATCTTTCTTTACTTAAATTCATATCTCTAATATAATAATGTTCAATCTTTTCTTCTAGTATTCCTTTTATTTTTTTAGCATTTTTTGTAGCAGATTTTAGACTATACATTATCAGAACTTTTGGTAAATTTACTTCAATTCTTTGTTGCAAAATTCTTGCAGTCTCTTCAATTTTGTCTGGATTTTTAATAAAAACGATATATTTATCCACTGCTCTTAAAGTTTCTTCCAACCCTTCTCTCAATGCTTTTTCAGATATGTTTTCAGTTATAACTGTCCCAATGTAATTACTTAAAAATCCTGTTTGGACAAAATGAGCAATATGAATCCCTCTACTTCCATGAGTGTTGACTATTACTTCTTGTAATCTGCTTATTTCTTCAGGATCGTCATTTTCTAAATCCCTCATAGTTAACCCCATTTGAACGAGAATTCTTAGTTTCTTATCTTTAATATATTTATCAAATAATTTCCATTCTTCTGAATTTCTTTCTTTTTTTAATCTTTCAATTGTTTCTTTTTTTCCAATAAATAATAAGTCCTTGTTGCGGTACTTGTAAACAAGGTCCTTAACTTCTTCTATACTTAATTTGATAAGACCTTTTATTCCCCCTTCAAAAGCATCAGATATGACGTTAGAAGACATCCCCAAATTCCTCAATATAAGAAACAATACTCAAAGGATTATCGTCAAGGATTATGGTGCTTCCTGGGAAAATTATCATGTTGTCTATTTCAATATTTTTTCCAATATATCTGTCCTTCATTTTATTCCCAGAGGTATCAGTTACAAAAATACCATCTGTTTCATGTCCTAACTCTTTTAAAATCAGTATTTTTGTTTCTTTTGAGAAGTCCTTAAAAGATTTTAATTCCATATTAATACGATCCATTCCTTTTTTATATAAATATCTATACTTTAGTATTTATATTCTTTTTCATTTTTAAAAAAATCCCCGCGCCCAGATTCGAACTGGGGATCTCCCGGGTGCTGCATCCAGCAAACAGGAGCTGACTTCTTAGGTTTCATTTAATTTCCATGAATATAATGGAATATCCACCCTATTCTACAGCCAGGCGCTCTAACCACTGAGCTACGCGGGGGTATAAATTAAAGAACTAAAAGGTTTTTAAAATTTTGT
>CAYUZQ010000003.1:1607-10308 GCA_964448815.1 Candidatus Woesearchaeota archaeon | reverse complement strand
CCCTTTTTTTGTTCAGAAACAAAGAAAGCCCTGTTTGATTCTGATTCATGGATTTCCCCTTCTTTTTCATATACCGCTGTTGCAGAAGGCAGGGCAAACTTTCCCAGCACTCCTATTTTAGAATAAATTATATAAGACAAAAGCCTCGTTTCTCCTGGTTCCAATCTTTCAAATCCCCATTCTATTTTCCTGTTTTTTTCATCTACTCTTAAGGGATTTTCCCCCCCAAACCTTTCATGAACTTTTACCAGCACAGGCAGCCTGTCCACAATACTGACTCTTTCAATATATTTTTTAGCGCTCACAAGTATTGAAACTTTCAGTGCGAATTCCCCGCCTTTTGTTCTTACAAAGGAAATTTTTTTCCTTAAAACCAGATTTGTCTTTGAATATTGTTTTACTAAAATAACTATTGCAATAATAAAAAAGATTACTAACAACGGCAAGAACCAATTAGTTTTTACTGTGATTTCCAGGGATTCTCCGGGTTTTATTTCCCTGTCCCATGTATAGTAGACCGTCAGACCTTCTCTTTCAACAATGTCCGGTTCCGGACTGAAACTCGTGAATAACCTTGAAATAATATTTTTTTTCAGCACTGTTTCTGATTCAGCCAAAACATTCCCCTCATTTTCCTTTTTTACTATTTCTGTGCTAATAAAAAAACCATACTCTTTTCTGGTTGTTGTTACCAAATCTTTTTCAGCAAACTTTATAGTTCCTTCAATATCTGCCTTTTTGTTTTCAACAGTTACTTCTGCGTTTAGTGTGTAGAATCCGGCCGTTAATTTTTTGAAATCCTCTTTGTTTAATTGCACATCAAAATTTTTTCTTTTATTTGGTTCAAGAGAAAAATCTTCTTCAAAATTAAAGAATGCTGAGCTGAATTTTGTGTGTATTTCCTGAAAATCAAAATTTACCTTATTGTGAATGTAAATTTCAATAGAATTCGATTCCAAATCAATTTCCCCGGAGCCGATTTCAAAGGTATCCTCTAAATTAATTATCCTGAAGGTCATTTCTTTTTCTATTTCTGAAGAATCCTGTCCCCTGATAAAATAACTGAAAGTGTACGCTCCCCTGTAATCAAATTCTCCTATTGGCATGATTTTTATTTCAACATCTTTTGTTTCCCCTTCATTTATGAAAATTTTCCCCTTTGGATGCATTTCAAATCCAAGCAAGTTGTAGAATTGGAAATTGTCTGAAGGTCCGTAGTTCGTTATTTTCAAATTAAAGATAACAGGTTTGTTTAACTCGGCAATCATAGTTTCATCTGAACTTTGTTTTTCTACATTTATATTTATTGCAAGAACCTGGGAAAGGATTGCCAGTAAAAATATAAAAATTATTATTTTTTTCATGTTAAAATCAAAAGTAATTTCTATTTAAGGATTTCGGTGATGCTTTATTATTTATTCTTTAAATTATGATTCCCTCATCTTTCTCCTTAAAACTTCTTCATGTTCTTCACGTACATCTTCTGCAATTTGTTCTGGCTTTGTTCTAAGAATTTCAGAAGGGTCAATTATACTCTCTCTTCCTCCACAAAGAGAATAAACTTCTTTTCCTAACATTTGTTGTAAGTGTATATTCACCAAATTTTCATCATATTCTACTGGGGGCAAGATACTTCTTCTTGATTCTTTTATTTTACTTTTTCCCCTCTAAATCAAGCCAGGCTTTGGCCTGAGACAGGAACTCGTCGCATTCTTCTATTAATTTATCTTCAAATTGTTCTATTCTTGACGGAATTACCCATTTTTCATAAATGCTCCTTAAAAACTTTTGAAAAGAAGTCCTCTCGAATTTTCCTTCATAATCTCTTATAAGAGTTCCTTTAACTTTTATCTGGACACTCCCTTTATTTGTCTGCATCTTTGCTTCGCCTTTTTTTATCTCTATATTTATTAAGTCTTTTATTTCAAAATCAGCTTTAATTTCAAACTTGAAATAATCAGTAACTTTTTTGGTTCCGGTCCACTTAATGTCCAGCTCTTTTGAATCCCCCTTTAATTTTTCTTTGTATTTATCTTCAGAGATATCCAGCCGTGTTTCATCATTGAGCCAGTCATAACAAAATTTATAGAAATCTTTGAATAAAAAAATTCCGTCATATTTGACACTGCTTGAAAATTGTATTTCTTTTTCTGCCATATTACACTCTTTTAAGATATATTAATATAAAAAGGTTTGTTTAAATATTCTTCGGAGAAGAAATACTACATTGAATTCCTGCAGGATTCGCAAACCATCATGCCGTTGAATTTGTGGAGGATGTCTAAATTTCCGCACTCTTCGCAAATTCCTTCGTGAACCTGTTCTGCCTTTTTTATTCTTTTCAGTTTTTTTGCCTCTTCCCTGATTTGTGCAAGTTCTTCTAATTCAGGATAAAATTCCGGATGGAAATTTAAAATGTCTTTAATAGTGATTATTCCTACAAGTTCTTTTTCATGAACCACAGGAAGCCTCTCGAATTTTACTTTTTTCATTTTCTGGAGAGCTTCTTCAATTGTGGCAGAGGGCTTTATCGTTACTATTTTTTTTGGGGAGATATCAATCGCTTTAATCTTTGATAAATCTTCTTTTGATTTCTTTACTAAAGCCCACAAAATATCTTTTTGAGAAATAAAGCCCAGAAGATTTTTTTTATCTGCAATTAGCAGACTTCCGACTCTTTTCTTGACCATCTTTTTTGCACTGTCCAGCAGATTTATATCCGGTCTTGTTGTTATCGGCTCCCTTGTCATAATATCTGCAACTAAAATTTTTCCCATACTGTAGCAAGGAAATTTTGCTTTTAAAGATTGTTTAATACTCAATAGTGACTTTTAACCACAATAGAATTTAAAAACTAGATATTAAGTGTTTTTATGTAGATAAAGATAAGATGACAGACAACAAAATTAAAAATTTTGAGCAATACCTTTGTTCAAAAAGGAGACAAGCAAATGTCTGAAAAGCCGATTGTTTTAATGCCCGAGGATGTGCAGAGAATTATGGGCAAGGATGCCCAGCGGAATAATATTCTTGCTGCGAAAATGGTTGCAGAGGTTGTGAAGACGACTTTGGGGCCTAAGGGCATGGATAAAATGCTCGTTTCTCCGACAAATGAAATTGTCATTACTAACGACGGGGTCACGATTTTGGAAGAAATGCAGATTGAACATCCTGCTGCTAAAATGATGGTTGAGGTTTCGAAGACGCAGGACAGTGAGGTTGGGGACGGAACCACGAGCGTTGTTATGCTCGCAGGAAAATTGTTAGAGAACGCGGAAAAACTTTTGGATAAAAAAATTCATCCGACTGTTATTACAAAAGGTTACAGACTTGCGGCTGAGAAAGCTCAGGAAATTTTAAAAGAAATATCCTTGAAAATTACTTCAGAGGACGAAGATGTTTTGAAACAGATTGCTATGACTTCTATGACTGGCAAGGGTGCCGAAGATTCAAAAGAAAAATTTGCAGAGATTATTGTCAGGGCTGTAAGACAGGTTTTTGATAATGGAAATTATAATTTAAATGACATTAAAATCGAAAAATCAAAGGGCGACGGAATAAATAACACAGAACTTCTTTCAGGAATTGTTCTCGACAAAGAGAAGATTTCAGTTGATATGCCGCCTGTAATCAGGGAGGCAAAAATTGCTTTGCTTGATTTTCCTTTGGAACTGAAAAATCCGGAAATAGATACAAAAATTTCTATTTCTTCTCCTGAGCAGTTGCAGGGTTTTATTGAGCAGGAAGAAAGAGCAATAAAAGATATGATTGAAAAAGTTAAGATGTCCGGGGCAAATGTTATTTTTTGCCAGAAAGGCATCGACGATTTTGCACAGTATTTGTTGTCTAAGGAAAAAATTTATGCCTGCAGAAGAGTTGCGAAAAGCGATATAGAAAAAATTTCAAAAGCAACTGGAGGAAAAATCGTCAGCAACTTGAACGAGCTCAGTCCTTTGGAATTAGGAACTTCCCAAATTGTGGAAGAAGTAAAGCATGGAGGAGATGTTTTAACTTATATTAAAGGATGCCAGAATCCGAAGGCTTTAACTATTTTAATTCACGGCGGGACAGAACATGTTATTGACGAAATAGAGAGGGCAATAAAAGATGGTTTGGGAGTTGTCATTTCTTCTCTGAAAACAGGATTGGTTGTTCCTGGAGGGGGTGCTGTGGAAATTGAACTTGCAAAAAGATTAAGAAATTTTGGACAGACATTGAGCGGCAGGGAACAGCTTGCTGTTGAGGAATTTGCTTCTGCACTTGAGTTTATTCCAATAACCCTCGCAGAAAACGCAGGTATGGACCCAATAGATGTTTTAACAGAATTAAAGTCAAGGCACGATGCAGGGGATAAAAATATCGGGCTGAATTTATTGACTAACAGAATTGAGAATGTTTTGGAAGCGAGGATTCTCGAACCGTGGAAAGTAAAGAGCCAGGCAGTAAGTTCCGCGAGCGAAGTTGCTGTGATGATTTTAAGAATAGACGATGTTATTGCTTCTTCTGGGGAAAAAGGCGGAATGAGGGGGGTTGGGGGAATGCCTAGTTGGGGTGGAATGGAATAATATGGTAATTAAAATAACAGTTGAGAGTGCAAAAAGAGGGAGCGATGGCTCTGCTAAATGTGATATCAGAATTGGGAACATTTTTTATAGGGTGAGTAATGAAAAATTAATTTTAAGACTTGAAGAATTGAATAGGGATTACAGGCAGGAGGGAGGGATTCGTGTAGTAAATAAATTGGGTTCTGGAAGTGAAGAAAGAGGAGAGGTTTCAGAATGGGCAAAAGACCCTACGGCTTATTTAATAAAAAGAGCGAGAATTCCAGAAACTGCATATGAGCTTGAAGAATCGCTGAAGAAACACCCTCATCCAGAAAATTTGAGAGCAGGGATATTTGTTGGAGGAGGATATGATTTAACTGTTTCACGTTATTGTCTTCGGAATTTAGCACAAGATAGAGGAATTGAAGGTTGTGTTGAAGGTGGTGTCAAACAAGAAGACATAGAAAGATGCTATAAAGATAATGTGCCGTGTTTTTTATTTTGTTGTTCTTTGCCTGCAGAAAAAGGGAAAGAAGATAAACGTATTGGATACACAGAAAGGATAAAGTGGTTAGAGAGACAAGTTAAGTTTTTTGAAAATAAAGCTGAAAATGCGGAGTTAAGAGCTGAGGGGATTGATCCTGCAGTTCATGGGAGAGGAAGTGGAAGAATGTGATTTTTATCCAAACATTGCATAAAGAACACATCCTAAAATAATTATTGTTGAGGCAATGTTTTTCCATTCTAATTTTTCCTTAAGGAATATCCGTGCCAGCATATAAACAAACACAGGACCAAGCATTAAAACCAAAGTGGTAGAAACAACTCCCAAGTAAATATAACCATAATATGTTGCAACTCTAAAAACAACCCAAGCTATTCCTATAATCACCACAAAAAACTTTTCTTTTTTATCAAATCCTCTGATTAAATTAGGACGGAAAATCAAAAAAGAAAAAACAAGGACTAAGCAACTTCTAATAAAATATAAAGTTAATGGATTGTAATAATCAAGAATAATTTTTGTCAGGATTAAATCAATGGCATAAAATAAACTTCCGGCTATTCCTGCGAGAATATATCTGTTAATTTTTAAGTGGTGTCTTTTAACATGCGAGAATACAAGAGCAAGCCCGGCAATAAATGCAGGGATTATTACATTTGGATTTCTTTCTGAAGAAAAAAAGATGAATGCAAGCAAAACAACAAATAAAGGTTCAAGCAATCTTACAGGCTCAAGGCGGGTGATTTTCTCACGTTTTAAAGAATAGAAAGCAAAAAAGTTGGCAAGTATAGAAAAAAATACAATTCCTCCGAGAATAAGAAGATTAATGCCTTTCCAAGCTAAAGGATCAATTTTCCAAAAGAAAAACATGAAAGGAAGCATAAAAAGAATTGCTATTGCAAAAAGCACCACAATAAGATTTTGCGGTCTTATTTCTCTGCTCTTCAATATTATTTTTTCTAATAATGAACTTACTGCAAGAGACAGCGCCCCTATTATTGGAATGTATATCATCATAACCTCTTTTTAATTGAAAAGAATTCGCTGTTTAAAAAATATGCTAATCCTAAAAATTTATAAGCAAATGATTTGTGATTATTAAATAAAAGAGGTTTAATTTATGAATATGGAAAAGACGGCGATTAAAAAAGATTCTTTAACGAGGATAAGGGAAGAACTTTATGAGATAAAAGAAGAAATTAGAAATGATATAACTGGTCCTGTAGTTGCAAGTTTTGGTTTCATAATAGCATTAGTTTGGAGGGATGCCATTAAAGAAGCACTTGATGAATATTTAGTGAGGGCAGGATTAACTGGAAAAGAGTATCTTTATACTTTTATATCTGCTGTAATTGTAACAATAGTTGTAATAATTATTATGGTTGTTGTGACAAAACTGGGGAGAAAGAAAAAAAATAAAAACATGAAAAAAGAATTTAAGGAATTGCAGGAAGAGATAAAAAGAGAAAAGACATTTAAAAATCCAAAAAATAAAATTCTGTTTTAGTTATGCGCGGACTGGGAATCGAACCCAGCTCACCTCGTTGGCAACGAGATATTCTACCAATAAACTACCCACGCATATTCTGGAGTAGATTTTATGATTTAAAAATTGCTCGCTTAGAAAAAATGGTCCTGCGAGGAATCGAACCTCGGTTTGCTCGGCTTTTATCCGAAGAGAAAAAATCTCTAAGAGATTGTAAACGAGCCGTCTTAGCCGTTGGACAACAGGACCTAAAATTTAAACATGTTTTGAACTTTTAAATTTTTGGTTTCTTAGATTTTATCAGTAACCTTTATAAAACTGCAACCCATTTTTTTATCATGAAAACAGATAATGAAAAAGACCAGAATATTCCTGAAATGGAGCTTGACAGAAAATATTCTGAGAAATCAGTTGTTCCTGAAACTCCTGACAAAGTGAAAAAAGAAATGGAAAGGACAAAAAAAGAATTGGAAAAACTGAAAAATTTTATTGTAAAAAAATATCCTTTTACTCAGTCAATAAGCATACTGCCTCCGCAGGCGATTAAAATATTTATTGACGAAGAAGAAGTTCCGAAACAAACAGAAAAATATATTCAGCTTTATGTAATTGTTCCTGAAGAAAAACTTAAGGAGATTCCTAAAATGAAGCAGGAAATAGTTAAACAAGTTGAGGTGATTAAACAGCAAAAAATCTGGCTTCAGGTTAAGACTCCTGTGGATATCTGGGAAACTTGTCTGGACAGCAAATTTGAATTAGCAAGTGCTGTAGCACTTTCTTTTCCTTTACACGACAAAGGATTTTTAGGTTCCTTAAAACTGACAGAAATTCACAAGTCTTTGGTTTTGCAAAAATTTGAAAAATATGTCGTTAGCTATGTTGTTGCCGGAAGCTTTTTGAGAGGAACAGCGACGGAAACTTCTGACATAGATGTTTTCGTGATTATCAACGACACTGATGTTAAAAGAATGCCAAGGCTTGAATTAAAAGAAAGATTAAGGAGCATAATCTACCAATATGTTTCTGAAGCTATGGCTCTTTCAGGTGTGAAAAATACTTTGCATATTCAGACATACCTTCTCACTGATTTTTGGGAAAGTGTTAAGGATGCGCATCCTGTCATTTTTACTTTTATCAGGGACGGAATTCCAATTTATGACAGGGGAACATTTATGCCGTGGAAAGCTCTGCTTAAAATGGGCAAGTTGAAACCTTCTCCGGAAGCAATTGACATGTTTATGCGGACAGCTGAAAAAACAAAAGAAATGATTGAGAGAAGGCTGATTGATGCTATGATTGATGTTTATTACGGGGTTCTGACTCCGTCGCAGGCACTGATAATGTTGTATGGTTCTCCTCCGCCAACCCATAAAGAAACACCCGGATTGATGAGAGAAATCTTCGTCGATAAAGAAAAAATGTTGGAAAAGAAGTACATCAACATTCTTGAAAAAGTTGTGAAACTGTTCGCAGACTACGAGCATGAGAGACTCAAAAAAATTAGCGGAAAAGAAATTGATTTGCTTGTTCAGCAATCAGAAGACTATCTTAAGAGACTTAAAGAGTTAAGAGAACAAATTGAGAAAAAAGCACAGGAAAAAACAATAGAGCAGATTTACAAAGATGTTTTTGAGTTGTTGAAAGCCATGCTCGGAAAAAAGGCGCAGGCAGAAATCATTAATGATTTTGAAAAGAAATTTGTTAAAACAGGTAAGTTCACCCAGCAGCATCTGAGGATTTTGAAAGATGTTATAGGTGCAAAAAAAGAATTTAAGAAAGGCAAATCAAACTTTCATAAAGTTGATGAAGCGAGAAAAAATGCGGGAATTTTAATCAATGATTTGATTGAATATAATCAGAGATGCGAGTTGGTTAATGGGGGGAAATAATTTTTCTTTTAATTTTTAGCTCTCTCATATATAAACTCCAGTATTGGACCAAGATTATTAGTTTTCGTCATTCCACAATCTCTAATTCTTTGATAATACTCCCTTCCTAAATATATTTCTTTTGGTCCACTTGATAAAACATCTTTTTCATCTTCACTTAAATCTATCTCTTTTTCTTGATTATCCTCTATTTTAAAAGAATCAATTACCCTATTTACCCCTCCTCTAACAGATACTCTTACTCCGATTTTTTCTAATGACATTAGATAATAGATTT
>CAYUZQ010000003.1:0-1507 GCA_964448815.1 Candidatus Woesearchaeota archaeon | reverse complement strand
AAACTTTTAAAAACACATTCTTTCTTTTTCTCTTATGAAAGCAAAAGTTATCCAATTCAGACGAGGAAGGCACACTTACAAGCCAAGACATTTTTTAATAGAAGTGGAAGGAAGCAAAAACAGGAAAGATGCTGAGAAATTCGTCGGAAAAGAAGTTGAATGGAAATCTCCTGCTGGAAAAACAATCAAAGGAAAAATCGCAGGTGCTCATGGGAACAATGGAGTGGTGAGGGCGATTTTTGAAAAAGGACTTCCCGGGCAGGCAGTCACCACGGAGGTTGATATAAAATAAAATGGCGTCATTAAGAAAAGCATCTGCATATTCAAAAAGGAAAGTAATTCCATTTACCAGAGTTTCTAAAAAAAGGCAGAAATCTTACATAAAGGTAGTCCCTCCGCAGAAGATTGTCAAATTCGTTATGGGAAAAGAATCACTTTATAATAACGGAAAACTCCCGCACCAATTGACTGTTGTTTCAGCAGAGGATGTCCAGATAAGACACAATGCTCTTGAAGCGTGCAGGCAGTATGTAAATAAAAAATTAGACAAGGCGTTTTCAGGGCAGTATTTATTTAAAGTAATCCCGTTCCCGCATCACATCCAGCGGGAAAATAAAATGCTCACTGCTGCTGGTGCAGACAGAATGCAAACAGGCATGCAGTTATCGTATGGTAAGCCCGTCGGAAAATCAGCAATTGTAAAGAAGAATAAAGAAATTTTTTTCATTGCTGTGGCAAATGAAAAAGCAGTTCAATTTGTGAGAAAAACAATTAAGCAGGTAAAATCTAAACTTCCCTGCAGGATTAAGATGATTTATGAAAAGCAATGAGATTGTTACTTTTATCTGATAGTAACAAAATAGAAAAGTTTATAAAGCTTGAATTCTGAGATTTAATATGACAAATGATAATCAAGATTTAACAGATGAACAAATTGCAGTGAGAACCCTTAGTTTAGAATCATATTTGGGTGCAGCTGGATTAAATGAAATCAGAAAGAAAAGAGCTTTTTATGGTGATGCATTTTATGATGCTGCAGAGAGTATTTCTGGCCCTATTTTAGAAAGTAATGAAGCCCAAGAAGTAAGAAAAAGAATTAGAGAACAAGAAGAGGCTCAAAGAAAACAAATGGGTTACGCTGGTCCTACTTATGGACCTAGTGAAGATAAAGTCGAATTTGAGATGTATAGCACAACAAGAACAAGTTTAGGTATAGCAAAATTAGGAGATTTGGAAAAACTAGTTAAAGATAATGGCGCAACTCTCAAAGATGAAGTTCCTGAGGAATTAAAGAATTTATCCTACATGGAAATTATAACAAAAGCAAAAGAAACTGGCGCACTTTCTGAAGATGGAAAATTAGATTTAAGCAAATTAGATAAAAAATATCAAGATGCACTTGATGCACATAAAGCTCTTATCCGAGCATATGATATTTCTGCTGCTAGAAAAATTGGAGAAAAAATAGATTTTTATTCAGAGCCAAATGCTTTACTAAGCCAGGTAG
>CAYUZQ010000002.1:0-23658 GCA_964448815.1 Candidatus Woesearchaeota archaeon | reverse complement strand
ATTATTTTTTGAAAGTTTTACCAAGGATTGTAAATAAATTAAGGAGGTTTAGTCCATTTGTAAGATGAGATGGTTATAAGAACCCCTCTTAAAAAAAAGGACTTTGAGAAGATTCTAGAAGATTATTACATTGGGAAGTATAAAAAATCAAGACATGTAAAATGGGCGTTAGGGAATACAGTCTATATAATTGATACAACTAAGGGAAAATTTGTTCTGAAAATATTTGAAGGTTCTAGCATAGGATTTATTAAATATCAGATTAAGATAATGGATTTTTTGGCTAATGAAAAAATTCCTATTCCAATAATCATCAAGACAAGAAATAAAAAATCTCTTTTAATTCACAAAAATAAAAGGATATTGATTCAAAAATTTGTCGAGGGGAAAAGTCCTAAAAAACTTAGTGATAAATTGATAAAAGACCTTGCCAAGAAGATTGGAATGATGAATAAAAGTTTATTAAAACTAAAACTTAAAGGGAAATCTTGGGAAGAAGACCATGAATTTAAACCATTAAATCAGAAAGTAAACAAAATAGGCAATTTTAATTTTAAAGAGGAGGAGAACATATTAATGAATGACCTGAGAGAAATAAATAGAAAAAAATTAAGAAAGGGGATAGTTCATGGAGATTGTCACACTGTTAATCTTTTAATCAGTAATGAGAAATTAAAAGCAATAATTGACTGGGATGATGTTCATAAAAACTATCTTATTTATGAAATCTCCACATTTATAGTGCATTCATTTATTAAGGAGAAAAGAGTAAAAAAGAAACAGATTAAATTATTCTTGAAAGAATATCAAAAACAAATTAAGCTAAATAGCGAGGAGAGAAAAGCAATTTATTATTTTATTAAACAAAGACTGCTTGGGATTATTGAATGGCATATTAAACAAATGAAGATTCACAAGGATTTAATCAAGAAATTGAAGAATAGCCAGAATTCACAGATTAATTGGTATAACACATTCAACAAAATTTCATTGGAGGAATTTTTGGAGTTCTTTAAAAAATGATGCCTAAGAATCTTAAATCAGGAATTATTATAATAAAAAATTATAAAATAGAATTTGGGATGAATCATAATCTCATTTTTCAGGCGGCTTCAATCAGCAAGATTCTAACTGCATTATTAATCATGAAGTTGGTAGAGGAAAAAATTTTGAAATTAAATGAAGATATTAATCATTATTTAAAAAATTGGAAAGTTCTGAACAAAAAAAATAATGAGGAAAAAGTAACAATTAAACAAATTCTTAGTCATACTGCAGGTGTTAATTGTGCGGGTTTCATAGGATATAAACAAAATCAAAAAATTCCTTCGCTAATGCAGATATTAAATGGAAAGAAACCAACCAATAATAAAAAGATTTTTTGTAAATATAAAAAAGGAAGTTATTTTTAATATTGGGGAGGATATTAAAATTTAAAAAAAAGTTTATGAAATAATTCAAAAAATTATTGAAGATGTAACAGATAAAAATTTTGAAATAGTGGTAAAAGAAAAGTTGTTTAAACTACTTAATTTGAAAGATAGTTCATTTTCTAAACCTAAAAAATTTGCCAGAGGTTACGAGGATAATAAACAAATAAACAAAGGTTGTTTTATTTATCCTGAAAAAGCAGCAGCAGGTTTGTGGACAACAGCAGAAGATTTGGCGAAATTATTAATAGAAATACAACTTTCTTGCATTGGAAAATCAAATAAGATATTATCAAAAAAATCAGTAAGAAAAATGTTAAAACCAATTATTCCTGCAGAAAGAAATTTTATGGCTTTAGGATTTTTTGTTTCTAAAGATAGAAAAAGATTTTATCATGCTGGGCACAATGTTGGTTATAGAGCAAAATTCATTGCTGATTTTAAAGGTAACGGAATCGTAATAATGACAAATAATGGGGATAATAAATTCATTAATAAACTCCTAAAAGAGTTTAAATTAAAATGAAAATAACTCGTAGCACAAAACTTTCAGAAATTCTGCAGGAAAAACCAGAAGCAGCAGAGATTTTATTTGAAGCTGGGTTGAGTTGTGTTGGGTGTCCAATGGCACAGCAGGAAACTTTAGAGGAAGGTTGCAAGGCTCATGATTTTTCAGATAAAGAAATTGATGAGTTGATAAAAAGGTTGAATGAAAAATGAAAGATAAAAAATTAATTGAAAAGTGGAAAGAAGATGAAAAAGTTGTTTTCAAGGGTTGGGATTTTTCATACCTGAAAGGGAGACTGATTGAAGAAAACCCTCCTTGGAATTATGAGAAAAAAGCTAAGTTACTCGTGAGAAAATCCAGCTCTGTTTTGGATATGGAAACAGGTGGGGGAGAAATTTTCTCGAAATTTGCCCCTTTCCCAAAAAATGCAAAAGCATACGAGGGATATGCTCCAAATATTCCTATTGCTAAAAAAAGATTAGAGCCGCTCGGAGTGAAGATTATAGAATGCGCAAATCCAAAAAAATTACCTTTTAATAATGAAGAGTTTGATTTGGTTTTAAACAGACATGGCGCGATTAATGCAAAAGAAATATTTAGAATATTAAAACCAAAAGGGATATTCTTCACACAACAAGTAACAGGTTCCGAGGATTCAATGGATTTAGTAAAAACCTTCGGAGCCAAAAGAAAATTTAGTAATATAACTCTTAGACTGTATAAAGAAAAACTTTTGAGTGCAGGGTTTAAAATAAAGGAAAGCGAGAAATGGAAGGGAAAGAAATTTTTCAGGGATGTCGGGGCTATTGTTTATTATCTTAAAGCAATTCCTTGGATTGTCGAAGGATTTGATGTGGAGAAGAATTTTTCAACATTGAAGAAATTACAAAAAAAATTAGAAGAAGAAAAGGAATTAAAATTTGATACTGCAAAATTTTTGATTTTGGCAGAAAAACCTTAATAAAAAATGAAATATTCAAAAAAAGTTATTGAAAATTTTTTGAACCCAAAGAACATGGGGGAGATGAAAAACCCCGACGGAGTTGGAAAAGTCGGAAATCCTATCTGCGGGGACATCATGTGGGTTTATATTAAAGTGGGAAAAAACAAGAAAAAAGAAGAGATAATTAAAGATATAAAATTCAAAACATTTGGTTGTATTGCAGCAATAGCAGCCTCATCAATGATTACACAACTCTCAGAAGGGAAGACACTAAAAGAGGCGAAAAAGATTACAAGAAAAGATATTGCTGAATCTCTCAAAGGACTTCCTCCTATAAAAATGCACTGCTCAAATATGGCGAGTGATGCTCTTAAAAAAGCGATTGAGGATTACGAGAAGAAATACAAACAACAAGTTTATAAATAAAAAATCCCTTTTTATAATATGTTATGGATAATTTGGGGATTGATAGCATTGTTCGCATTAATTGTGATAATGTTTATTTATTATTTTAACAAATTTATAGTTTTAAGCAATAGAATAGATAACTCTCTTTCCCAGATAGATGTTCAGCTCAGAAAAAGGGCGGACCTTGTTCCAAATCTCTTGAATTCTGTGAAGGGTTATACGAAGCATGAAAAAGCAATGATAATAAAAGTTACAGAAGCGAGAAAAGCATTGCTTGGTGCAAAAGATATTGTAAAAAAAATGAAAGCAGGCAATCAATTACAATCAGCATTAAAGAGTGTTTTTGCCCTTGCTGAAAACTATCCGCAATTGAGAGCGAATGAAAATTTCCTGCACTTGCAACAGGAATTGTCAGCAATCGAGGATAAAGTTGCATATTCAAGACAATTTTATAATGATTCAATTTTAGATTACAACAATTCAGTAAAAGTTTTTCCAGGAATAATTTTTGCAGGAATTTTCAATAAAAAAGAAAAACCTTACTTGCAAATTCCCAAAGAAACAAGAGCCGTGCCAAAGGTTGAATTCTGAATATTTGAAAAATTTATAATAGAAAAATTCTGGAGAGAGTCGATTTTGTGCTGAAGATCCTCAAAATAACTTTTTATACTCTAATTTCTTAATCAAATTATGGACCCTCATGTTTCATTTTATGATCAAATTGCACGGAATAAAAGAAATTCATTTTTCCTTATTATCTTTATATTCGCTATCCTTCTTCTGTTAAGTTATGTAATAGGAGCCATATACTCTGAGTTTTTTTTCTTTATTCTGATAATAGGAATTGTGATTTCAATTTCTTATATTTTAATAGGGTATTATAATTCAGATAAAATTGCGCTTAAGTCAGTAAATGCAAAATCCGCATCGGGGCAGAAATACAGACAGGTTCACCATCTTGTTGAGGGATTATGCCTTGCGAGTGGAATGCCAAAGCCGAAAATATATATCATGTCTGGAGAACAGATAAATGCTTTTGCTACAGGAAGAGACCCGAAACATTCATTTATTTGTGTAACAGAAGGGGCATTAAAAAAATTAAACAAACAGGAATTAGAAGGGGTTCTCGGGCACGAACTTTCACATATTGCAAACTATGATATAAGATTTATGACTCTTACAGCTGTTTTGGTTGGAATGATTGCAATTATTTCTCAAATATTTTTAAGAAGCTTGTGGTTTGGCGGGGGAAGAAACAGAGACGGGAGGAGCGGTGCAATTCTAATGTTAATAGGAATCCTGCTCGCAATTCTCGCGCCAATTGTTGTCCTGCTTGTCCAGCTCGCAATTTCAAGGAAAAGAGAATATGCAGCAGATGCGTCATCGGTAAAGTTCACAAGAAGCCCGACGGGATTAATTGGCGCTTTAAAAAAAATAAAAACAGAAAACACACCCATGAAAGTTTCAGGAGCGGTTTCTCCTCTTTTCATTTCAGACCCATTTAAGAAAAAAATGTCCGGCTTAACACAAACTCATCCGCCCATAGACGAGAGAATAAAAGTTTTGGAAAGAATGTAAAATTTGTTGATTGATGAATATAAAACTATATTCGATAATTTTAAAACTCCTTCATCTTTTTTCTTTTATGGATATAGAGCAAAAAGTTGAACAAACTCTTAAAAAAATTAGATTGAAGAAAAAAGAAAAAATCTTAGTTGCAATTTCAGGAGGAAAGGATTCTGCTGTAACTGCTTATTTGTTAAAAAGATTAGGATATAAAATAAAGGGGATTCATATAGACTTAGGGCTTGGAAAATATAGTGAGAATTGTTTAAAATCTGTAAAAGAGTTATGTAATAAACTGAAGATAAAACTTTACCTTTATTCTGTTAAAAAAGAAACAGGAAAAACCATGTCAGATATTTTCAAACATAAAGACGAAAAATTGAGCAATTGCACTTTATGCGGGGTTATGAAAAAATGGCTGTTAAATAAAAAAGCAAGGGAATTGAAAGCAGATAAAATAGCTACCGGGCATAATTTTAATGACGGGCTGGAAACTTTTTTAATGAATCTTTTTAAGGGAAGTCAAAACTCAAATTTGAATTCCGTTCCGATTCTTAAAACAAAAAACAAAAAATTTATAGTCAGAATAAAACCACTTTTTTTTATTGCGAATGGGAAAATTGAAAACTATTGTAAAAAATTGAATCTTCCTGTTTATAAAAAAATCTGCCCATATAGAGGAGAAACTTACAGGGTTGAAACCAGGGATTTTGTGAAAAAACTTTCAGATAAAGAAAAAAAGAACCTTATGAAAAACTTTTTGGAATTGGCGGAGAAAATAAAAAAAGACGAAAAAGAGACGAGATATTGCGAAGTTTGCGGGGAGCCTTCAAGGAAAAACCTCTGCAAAAGATGCGAGTTATTGAACAGTAAAATTTAATAAGTTTAAAGCATTTTAATTTTTATGAAAAATGTAGAGGAGACTCTGCTTAAATATCTTGGATTATCCAGAAGAGAAAAAAGATATTTTAAGATTCTTCCTCTTTTGTTTGATAGATATGGGAATGATGAAAGTCTGGATTTTTTTAAAGAAAAATTAAGCAGAAGAGATAAAAAATTTGCAATAGAATTTTATTATGCATTAGAGAAATTAAAAAACCTTACTTTAAAAAAAATTTCAGAAACTGACGGAAGTGTATTAAGACATCCAAGAGACGTTGATTCTATCTCATTAGTAGATTCTGTTTTAAAATGTTCTGTAAAACTTGGTCTAGAGGGAAAAATTTCAGATAAACTGGGCATAGACCAAAAAATTTTAAAAGAGAGATACACAGAAAAGAAAAATGTTAATCCTAAGACATTCAAAAGAATAGGAAAAGACCCCTTATTTTATGTATTTATATGTGAAAATTTTTTAAATGAAAATTATAAAGATTTGTAACTTTTCTTTCGGAGTTATAAACGTTTAAATAATCCCCTTTTTTAATTCTCTTGTTCATACAAGGTATAAATATAAATATGGATTAACATACAATATCTTGTACCCTGTTCATAAAAGATGGATTGCCCATATTGCGGAAGCAAAAACCTGAAAGTAACTGATAAAAGAAATTCTCCTGGAGGCATAAGGAGAAGAAGAGAGTGCTTGAATTGCAAAAGGAGATTTACCACTTATGAAAAACCTGTGAAAGAAGAACCTTGGGTAATAAAAAAAGATAATACCAGAGAAAAGTTTGACAGAGAAAAACTTGAACATGGAATTGAAAAAGCATTTGAAAAGCTTCCCGTGCCAAAGGAAAAAATTGACAAAATGATAAACGAAATTGAAGAGCAGATAAGAAAAAAAGGAGGCAAAGAAGTAAAAAGCTCAAGAATAGGCGAGTTAGTAATGAGAAAAATAAAAAAATTAGATAATGTTGCATACATAAGATTTGCGTCTGTATACAGGAATTTTCAGGATGTTGAAGATTTTAAAAGGGAGATTAAAGATTTAAAATGAACTTAAACAAATGGTCCGGGGTAAAAGAGGGAAAACAAAATGGTAAATAAGATAAGAAAAAGAGATGGGAGTGTTGTCTTGTTTAATCAGGACAAGATTACAGAAGCTATTTGGAAAGCTGTAAAATCTGTGGGAGGAAGAGATAAAAATAAAACAGAACATTTATCAGATTTAGTTATAAAAAAAATTGAAGAAAGATATGGGGATATGGGAATCCCTGCAGTAGAAGAAGTGCAGGATTTAGTTGAGAAAATTCTTATTGAAGAAGGACATGCAAAAGTTGCAAAATCTTACATTCTTTACAGAAAAAGCCACGAAGAACTAAGAAATGTCAAGGGACTTTTTGACACAATTGAAGCAGTTGAAGATTACATAGGATTAAATGATTGGATGGTTAAAGAGAATTCAAATATGGGTTTCTCTTTGCAGGGACTTAATAACTATATTGCCACAAAAATTGTCAGCAACTACTGGATGAGAAGAGTTTATCCTGAAGCAATAAGAAAGGTGCATGAAAGTGCAAGTTTCCATATTCATGATTTGGGAATTTTAGGTGCTTATTGTGTTGGATGGGATTTGAAAGATTTATTGTTGACCGGCTTTAAAGGTGTTGAAGGAAAAGTTGCATCAAAACCTCCAAAACATTTTTATGTGGCATTAGGGCAAATTATTAATTTTTTCTATACATTGCAGGGAGAAAGTGCAGGTGCCCAGGCATTTTCAAATTTTGACACATTACTGGCACCTTTCATAAGATATGATAATTTAAATTATAAGGAAGTAAAACAAGGCATGCAGGAATTCTTATTCAACATGGCTGTCCCAACGAGAGTAGGATTTCAAACTCCATTTACAAATATAACTATGGACTTAAAAATTCCTTCTTATATGATGGACGAGCATGTCATCATAGGGGGAGTTCCGCAAGAAGAAACATATAAAGAATTTCAATCAGAAATGGACATACTAAATAAAGCATTTGCAGAAGTTATGCTGGAAGGAGATGCTGACGGAAGAGTTTTTACTTTTCCGATTCCAACTTACAATATTACAAAAGATTTTGACTGGGACAATCCAGAGTATGATTTAATTTGGGAGATGACTGCGAAATATGGGATTCCTTATTTTTCTAATTTTATTAATTCAGACATGAATCCTGAAGATGCAAGAAGCATGTGTTGTCGTCTAAGATTGGACCAGACAGAATTGAGAAAAAGGGGGGGAGGTTTATTTGGAGCCAATCCTTTAACAGGAAGCATAGGTGTCGTGACAATAAATATGCCGAGATTAGGTTTTACAGCGACTGATGAAGAAGATTTTTTTAATAAATTAGGGAATCTAATGGAACTTGCAAAAGAAAGTTTAGAAATAAAAAGAAAAACTCTTGAAAGATTTACAGAAATAGGACTTTATCCTTATTCTAAGTTTTATTTGAGAAGCATTTATCAAAGATTTGGGGAATACTGGAAAAACCATTTTGCTACTATTGGATTGTTAGGAATGAACGAGTGCGTAATGAATTTTCTGCCAGAGGAAAATATGGGAAGTGAAAGAGGAAAAGATTTCTCGATAAAGGTTCTGGAGTTCATGAGAAAAAAACTTGAAGAATATCAGACTGAAACAGGAAATATTTATAATCTTGAAGCTTCTCCAGGAGAAGGAACAACCTACAGGTTCGCAAGAGCGGATAAAAAAAGATTCGGAAGAATTCTTGCTGCCAATGAACCTGCAATAAAAAATAAAAAAGCTTCTCCTTATTATACAAACTCAACACAACTTCCTGTAAATTATACAGAAGATTTATTTGAAGCCCTTGAACTGCAGGACCCTTTGCAGACAAAATACACAGGAGGAACGGTTTTCCATTGTTTCGTGGGAGAAAAGTTGAATAAAGACGGGATAAGAGCATTAGTTAAAAAAATCGCTGAAAATTTTAAAATGCCTTATTTCACAATATCCCCTGTTTTTTCAATTTGCCCGATTCATGGTTACATAGCCGGAGAGCATTTTTATTGCCCTAAATGCGACGCTGATTACGGAATTACCAGAGATTCAGAGGGGAATATTATCCAAAGGGAAATCAAGCAGAATATTCAAATAAAAAATTAAAATAAAATGGTTGAAGAACAAGAAAGAAAAGAAACAGCAGAAATAAAAGTTGAACAAGAAGCAATTGTAGAAAAAGAGGAAGTTGAAGAAGAATCTTTTCAGGGAAGCAGATGTGAAGTTTTTTCAAGAATTGTCGGGTACATAAGACCAGTTAGTCAGTGGAACGAAGGAAAGGCAGCTGAATTCCAGGACAGAAAAAATTTTGAAGTTGCCTAAACAAACTTTAATGATTTAAATGAAAATCTGCGGACTTCAGAAAACAACTTTAATAGATTATCCAAAAAAAATAGCATGCACTATATTCTTGTATGGCTGTAATTTCAGATGTGGCTTTTGCCATAACCCGGAATTAGTTACTGAAAAAAATGATAATGTTTTTTCTGAAAAAGAAATTCTGGATTTTTTAGAGAAGAGAAAAAAATATCTTGAAGGAATCTGCATAACCGGAGGAGAACCGCTGTTAACATTGGAAAAAGCTTTTTTAAGAAAAATTAAAAAACTTGGATATCTGATAAAAATTGACACAAATGGAAGTTTTCCTGAAAGACTTAAAGAAATAATTGAAGAAAACCTTGTTGATTTTGTTGCAATGGACATAAAAGCCAGCAAAGAAAATTATAAAAAAACAATAAATGCCGACATCCCCATTGATAAAATTGAAGAGAGTATAAAATTAATTTCAAAGTTAGAAAATTATGAATTCAGGACTACAGTAATTGAAGGCATGCATAATCTGGAAGAAATGAAAAAAATTGCCAGGTGGCTGAATGAACTTGCAGGAAAACCAAAGAAATATGCTCTCCAGGGGTTTAAAAACAGCGGGAAAGTTTTGGATGAGGCATTTAAACATAAAAAAAACACAAGTGAAAAATTCTTAAAAGAGATACAGGAAAAGATAAAAGACAGTTTTGAAGAAATCGAAACAAGATTTTAAGAAGTTTTATAAATTATTTTTTCTGTTATACTTTAGTTTATTAATGTTATAATTAAAGAATTGTTTTTAGAGAATCTGAAAAGGTTAGGAGAATGGTTTTTATTGGATTTGACAGGAAGATCTTGGGGATTTTGTAAGACAATAATCTTTAAATAAGAATTTTATCTACGGATAAAATGGATTTAATAAGAGATGGCTTTGATTATTTTTATGATTTGATAAAACATCCTTTATTTTATCTTACAAAAGAGAATGCAGAAATTGCACATGATTTATTTGTTTTGTTTTCAAGAGGACTGTACTTTACAAGATTAGAAAAATTAATTTTAGATAATAAGGAAAATTACGTTGAGTTGCCTTTTGAAATTTCTAATGCTGCTGGATTAAATAAGAATGCAAAAATTCCTCCGCAGATTATAGAAGTACTTGGGTTTGATAGAAATGTGATTGGAACATTTACAGGAGAACCTTGGAAAGGAGAAAAGCGACCAAGAATAAAAAGATATCCTTCATACGATTCCTTAATTAATTGGATTGCATGGGATAATGAGGGGGCAGAAATTATTAGTAAAAGAATAAAATTGTATGGGGATTGTAAAATTCCTATTACAATTAGCATAGGTCCAACGCCTAAGTCTTTTTTAAGTTTAGAAGAAAGATTTTCTGACATCGAAAAAACAATTAATCTGTCAAAGAATATTCTGTCTGTGGATAGGTTTGAATATTGTCCCTCTTGTCCAAATCTAAAAATATCCAGAGAAGAAAATTTAGAATTATTGGGAGAATTTACTATGTTTATCAGAGGTAAAATAAACCCCTCCCAAAAATTATATGTAAAAATTTCTCCTGATTTAAATGAAAAAGAAGTTGATAGAACAATTCTTTCAACTTTTGATTATGTGGCAGGATATGTAACCACAAACACAACAACACAGCATGATTATGGGGTGGGTTCAGGAAGCGGAGAAATTCTATATCCCCTCTCATTAAATATGCAAAAAAAGTTTTATGAAAGATTAGAAGGGACTGGTAAAAAAATTATTGCTTGTGGAGGGATTAATTCTATTGAGAGAATGGAAGAAAGAAGAAGATATGGTACAGATGAATTCCAATTTCTTACTCCATTTGTAAATAACCAAAAATTATTAAGACAAATAAAAAATCATAACTGGGATTAACAAACATTTTTTAAACCAAATTCTCTTTTATTGAAAAGGCTCCGTAGCTCAGCCTGGTTAGAGCACTGGACTTTTACAGAAGAAGAAAGTTTTTCTGCCCTTCAGAAAGACATTGCTTTCAGAAGTAATCCAGGTGTCGAGGGTTCAAATCCCTTCGGGGCCATTTTTTAATTCTGAAAAGAAGAAGTTTGTGAATTGGGCATTAAGGCAAACTTTAAATTAGAGTACCCCATTAGAGTATAATGGTTGAACACTATCAGATTAAATTCTTAGATAAGTCCAGAGAGACACTTAATCCTCAAGAACGTGCCAATGTTATAGAACAAACAAATACTTTAAAACATATTCGGGGTAATTTTTTAGATTATATCATTGAGATTGAGCTGATAATAAGCATCTTAACTGAAGATTTTATGATACATAAAAAATCAAACCTGAGAAAAGTTTTTAGAAAAAACATATTAAATAACAAAGGTGTAACTCTCAAACAAAAAATAGAGATTTTATCTGAAATAATAAAAGAGAAAAAAGTACTTAAGGAATCTGATTTAAAAGTATTAAATAGAAATCTAAATTCCTTAAGAGACGACAGGAATCGATGGGCACATGGAGTTATTCATTTTAAACAAGAAAAACAAGGTCAAAATATAAAGTTTCAATCTTATTTGAATTATATAAACTCTGAGGGGAATGAAAGTGAGATAATATTAGTAGACCCTTATTTTGATGATTTAACTTCTAAATTTAACATTACCAGAAATTTGTTGGTTAGAGTATTAGTTAAAAGAGGATTCCTATCTAAAGATTATCTGTTCAAAAAGTAAGATGAAATTATGACTTTTTAAACAAAGCCAATCCCACCGCAAGATTTTTAAATCAAAATTAATTATTTTTTATTATTATAAAGTTGTTAAAGCCTAATCTATGTGTTAAGGCCACTTGGCGACTTAAAATTAAGATGCATATCCTACAACCCAAACATTCTAAACTCAGCGAAAAAGAAGCTGAAGAATTAATCTCAAAATTAAATATTTCTAAATCCCAATTGCCAAAAATTTTCTCGAGCGACGCTGGTTTGCCAAAAGGATGTGAAGTGGGAGACATAATAAAGATAGAAAGAGAGGAGGGAAATTTTTTCAGGGTTGTTGTATAATGGTAAAAAATAATCATATAGTTGTGAAAAAATATCTAGAGAAACACTCGCTAGTAGAGTCCAACATAATTTCTTTTAATAATTTTATTGAAAAGAGAGTGCAGGAAATTGTCGATGAGATATCCGGAACCATGAACAACGAAGATTTCGAAATCACTCTCGGCAAAATAAAAATAGGAAAGCCAAAAGTTATTGAAGCTGACGGGAGCTCTTCTCTGATTATGCCTTTTGAAGCCAGACTAAGAAACCTGACTTATTCTGCTCCGATTACATTAGAGTTAACTGTGAAAAAGGACAATCAAGTTGATTCGGAAATTGTCGAGATTGGAAGAATTCCTATTATGGTAAAAAGCAATGCGTGCAACACTAACCATATGTCAAAGGAAGAATTAATTGCAAGTTATAATGACCC
This sequence comes from Candidatus Woesearchaeota archaeon, assembly GCA_964448815.1. Classification (GTDB taxonomy): domain Archaea; phylum Nanobdellota; class Nanobdellia; order Pacearchaeales; family GW2011-AR1; genus CAYUZQ01. The sequence continues at coordinate 11,078 of CAYUZQ010000002.1, read as the reverse complement.
TCTTGACCCCGGAGGTTATTTTATAATTAACGGGAATGAAAGAGTTATGATTATGGCAGAGGACCTCGCAGAAAATCAGCCGTTTATTGAAAAAGACAGCAAAGACAAATTAATGCTGAGACTGTTCTCATTGAAAGGAACTTACAGGATACCGATAGTAATTTCAGAAAACAAAGAAGGGTTGTTTGAAATTTCGTTCAGCAGATTTAAAGATTTGCCGGCAGTAGTCGTCTTAAAAGCACTAGGTTTAACAAAAGAATCAGATATTGCAAAGTATATTGGAAAAGAAACAGACAGCGTTATTGTCAATCTTTATGAGTTCGTGAATCTGGCAACAAAAGAAGATGCTATCTTGCATATTGCAGAACAGACAAATTTGCAGGGAACAAAAAAAGAAATTCTTGACAGAGTGAATCAAAGAATTGATTCTTATTTGCTTCCTCACATCGGACAAAAAAAAGAAGACAGAATTAAAAAAGCTGTAACTCTTTGCAAACTAATAAAACAATTCCTGACAGCAAAAGAAAATCCAAAACTGCGAACAGACAAGGACCATTATGCAAACAAAAGGGTCAGACTTTCAGGAGATTTGCTGGCGAATTTATTCAGGGTTAATTTAGGGATTTTAATAAGGGACATTCAGTATTCTTTACAAAAGTCGTCCAAGAGAAGAAAGTTTTTTTCTATTAAAATAATTGCGAAGTCGACATTATTTTCACACAGAATTGAATCTGCGATTGCGACCGGAAGCTGGACAGGAGAGAGAAGCGGGATTACGCAGAATATGGACAAGACAAATTATCTGGCGACGATTTCACAACTGCAGAGAGTTTCAAGCATGCTTCCAAGTGACCAGGAAAATTTTTTAGCGAGAACGCTACACCCGACACACTACGGAAGGTTTTGCCCTATAGAAACCCCTGAAGGAACTGAAATTGGTTTAAGAAAAAATCTTTCACTTTTGAGCAGAGTTTCAACAAGAGTGGAACTTGACGAGGACAAATTCATAAAGAGTTTAGAAAACGAAGGACTGGACAAAGAAGGAGCAGAAGGAAGGGAAGTTTTTTTCAACGGAAGATTTATTGGAAGTGCAAAAGAACCAGAAGAGTTTATTAAAAAAATAAAAGAAAAAAGAAGAGACAACGAATTTCCAGTGCAACTTAACGTCAGATATAATCAATATTTTCAGATAATTTCAATTTCAACAGAACCAGGGAGAGTTTTAAGACCTTTGATAATTGTTGAAAACGGTTCTTCTAAATTAAATCACCAGCATCTCGTGCAATTAGAGCAGGGAGAACTAACATGGAATGAGCTGATAAAACAGGGTGTAGTTGAGTATCTCGACGCAGCTGAAGAGGAAAATGCTTTGATTGCTTTGTATGAAGAAGAAATAACTCCAAAGCACACACATCTTGAAATAGATACTATGGATTTATTTGGTGCTGTGACGAGTCTTGTAACTTACGCCAACCATGACCAAAGCTCGAGATTAAACAGAGGGAGTAAAACGCAAAAGCAGGCATTAGGATTATATTCTGCGAATTATTTGTGCAGGCTTGACACTGATGTAAGCGTGCTTCAATATCCTCAAAAACCAATTGTCAGAAGTTTTGTCTATGATGCTCTAAATACTTATCCTGCTGGACAAAATTTAGTTGTTGCAATTATGACTCACGAAGGGTACAATATGGAGGACGCGATAGTACTCAACAAAGGAAGTTTAGACAGGGGCGTCGGGAGAAGCTTTTATTTCAGACCTTATTCTGCAGTGGAAATGAATTATGCAGGAGGATTAAAAGACGAAATTGCTATTCCTGAAAAAGATGCTTCTGGTTATAAAATGGAAGAAAGTTACAAGTATTTGGAAAGTGATGGTGTTGTTTATCCTGAAGCAGAAATCAAAGAAGGAGAGGTTCTTATTGGAAAAATGTCCCCTCCAAAATTCTTGTCTGAAGCAAGAGAAATTTCCATAAAAACGAAAAAGGAATCAAGTGTTACCTTAAGACAAGAGGAAACAGGAATTGTTGATTCTGTTTTTATAACAGAAGATTGCGAAGGAAATAAAATTGTTCAGGTTAAAACAAGGGACCAAAGAATTCCCGAATTGGGAGACAAATATGCAACATCTCACGGACAAAAAGGTGTTATCGGAAGAATAGTTCCTGAAGAAGACATTCCATTTACTTCAAAAGGAGTCAGACCTGATGTTCTATTTGACCCCCATGGTCTTCCAAGCAGAATGACTGTAGGATATCTGCTTGAATTGCTTGCAGGAAAAGTCGGCTGCCTGAAAGGAGAAATAATCGACGGAACACCTTTCTCTGGAATGAGTAAAAAAGAACTGGAAAAACAGCTGGAAAGCTTGGGATTCAGGTACGACGGAAAAGAAACAATGTACAGCGGAATCACAGGAAAAAGAATAACTTCAAGAATTTTTATTGGGAATTTATATTACTTAAAATTAAAATACATGGTTGGAAACAGAATTCACGGAAGGGCTTCAGGAAAAGTTGCGTTATTAACAAGACAGCCAATTGAAGGCAGGGCAAGAGGGGGGGCATTGAGGTTGGGGGAAATGGAGCAGCAGGCATTGGTCGCCCACGGAGCAGCATTGTTATTAAAAGAAAGATATGATTCAGATAAAGTTGTCCTGCAGATCTGTACAAAATGCGGCAGCATCGGTATAGATGACAATATAAGAAATAAAGTTATGTGCCCAATGTGCAACAGCGAAGAGCTTGAGCCTGTCGAAGTCTCATATGCTTTTAAATTATTATTAGAAGAACTGCAGGGATTACATATCCACACAAGTTTCACATTAAAAAATAAATACGAATAAAATGGGAAAAGAAAAAAAGAACCTCCCTAAAAGAGAAATAAACAAGATATTTGATGAAGCAAATATGGGCTTTAGATTATTAAATGTACACGAGACTCGAGAGAAGATTGTAGAACAAGGTGAGAGGGCATTTATATATGATTCCCCTAAAGGAAATTTCCTTGTTTTTGGAATAAAACCCCAAGAAAAAATTAGAGTAACAGGGTTCTCTCCAGATGGAAGATTTGCCTATCAATATAGGGGGGATATTTGTATAATTTAAAAATGAACAAACCAATAAGAAAAAAAATCGGAGGAATAAGATTTTCTTTGCTTAGTCCCAAGGAGATTAAAAAAATTTCAGCTGTAAAAATAGTGACTCCGGAACTGTATAATATTGACGGATATCCTGTAGACGGGGGACTAATGGATTTGAAACTTGGGGCAATAGACCCGGGGGTTAGATGCAGAACGTGTGGCGGAAGAATTAAAGAATGCCTGGGTCATCCCGGAAGCATTGATTTGGCAAGACCAGTGATACATTTAAAATATATTCCATTGATTGAACTGGGACTAAGGTGTTTTTGCCATGAATGTGGAAAGTTAATGTTGTCGGACAAAGATTTAAAAAAATATTCTCCAAGCATCAGGGCAAAAAAGGCGGAAAATTCGAAAAAGTGTCCTCATTGCGGAAGCAGTTATGAACGAATCAAATTAGACAAGCCAACAAACTTTTACATGGGGAAAAAAAGATTATTTCCGACAGAAATCAGAGAGATGCTCGTGAATATTCCTGATGAAGAATTAGAAAAAATTGGTGTTAACCCTGTGACCTGCAGACCGGAATGGGCTGTCTTAACATCTTTTTTAGCTCCCCCTGTAACTGTAAGACCGAGTATTATTTTAGAATCAGGGGAAAAAAGCGAAGATGATTTGACCCACAAACTTTCAGATGTCATAAGAGCGAATCAGAGACTTTGGGAAAATTTAAATGCAGGAGCTCCTGAAGTTATTATTGAAGATTTATGGGATTTGCTGCAATATCATATTACAACTTTTTTTGATAACACTATTGCAAGAATACCTCCTGCAAGACACAGAAGCGGACAGCCATTGAAAACAATTGAAGAAAGAATCAAGGGAAAGGAGGGAAGAATAAGAAAAAATTTGTCAGGTAAAAGAGTTAATTATTCCGGAAGAACCATCATCTCGCCGGACCCTTCTATGGAAATTAATGAAGTGGGAATACCTTACGAAATTGCGAAAATAGTTACTGTTGCTGAAACTGTTAATGATTTAAATCTTGAAAGATTAAAAAAATTAATTGAAAAAGCAGAAGAATATCCGGGAGCGAATTACATCATCAGGTCCGACGGAAAAAGAAAAAAAATCAGTCCTGAACTTAAAGAGGAAATTATAAACGAACTTGTTCCGGGGTATAAAGTTGAAAGGCATTTGCAAAACGGGGATATTGTATTATTCAACAGGCACCCGAGCCTTCACAGGGGAAGTTTGATGGCTCATTTTGTAAAAGTCCTTCCGGGAAGAACATTCAGAGTGCATCCTGCAGCAACATTTCCGTATAACGCCGACTTCGACGGAGATGAGATGAACATTCACTCTCCCCAAACAGAAGAAGCGAGAGCAGAAGCAAAAATTCTTCTTGATGTTAAAAGAAATTTAATTTCTCCCAAGAACAACACCAACCTTATCGGATGCAAATCAGACGCGATTACAGGAAATTATTTATTCGGTCTTGAAGAATTTCCAAGAGATTATGCAAATCAGGTTCTTTACAAATCAGGAATTGAAAATCATATTTCAAAGAAAACAATTTCCGGGACAGAGTTATTCTCCCAAATACTTCCTAAAATTAATTTTTCAAATGATTCAATTAAGATTAAAGACGGAAAAATTGTTAGCGGGAAAATAGACAAAACCACTTTTGGGGAAGAGGATGGAGAGCTGGTTAAAGAACTGGATAAACTAATCGGAGAAGAAGAAACTTTCAAAATCATAAAAAAAGCATTCAATCTTGGAATAAATTACATAACTGACAAAGGCATCACCATTTCTGTTGAAGATTTAAACTTGGACGAGAGCGTTCTTCACGCCGGAGAAGAAATTATTATGAAAGCTGAAAAAAAGACAAATGAGATTATAGATTCTTATAATCAGAAAACTTTAGAAATAATTCCCGGAAAAACAGAAGAAGAGTCAAGAGAGATAAAAATATTGCAGGCATTAAATAGTGTCAGAACAAAAATCGGGGAAATTGTAAAAAAAGAATCTCCTGAGACAAATCCTGTTCACAGCATGATTATGTCAGGCGGGGGAGGAAATATCCTGAATATTACCCAAATGGCTTCCTGCGTCGGGCAACAGGCTTTAGGAAGCAAAAGAATTGATTTCGGTTATACTGAGAGGACACTTCCCTTTTTTGAAAAAAATGATTTATCGCCGAGGGCGAGAGGATTTATTAACAGCCCTTTTATCAGGGGATTAAGACCAGATGAATTTTTCTTCGGAGCAATCACAGGAAGAGACTCCCTTATGGACACTGCATTGAGAACTCCAAAATCAGGTTATTTATATAGAAGGCTGGCAAATGCTCTTCAGGATATCCGGGTGGAATATGACGGAACAATAAGAAACAGCAACAATAACATTATCCAATTCAAATATGGCGGAGACGGAATGGATGTTTCAAAACTTCATACAGGAGAAGAAATAAGTTCCGGAGAGGCTATAGGAATTATCACTGCGCAATCTTTTGGAGAATCATCGACGCAGATGGTTTTAAGGACATTCCATATGGCGGGAGTTGCAGAAATGCAGGTAACTCAAGGACTTCCTAGACTCATCGAAATTTTTGACGCAAGAAAAAAACCCTCCTCTCCGAAGATGGAAATTTATCTGAAAAAGGAATATAATAACGAAGAATACGCGAAAACTTTCGCTGAGAAAATCAAAGAAGTTACATTAAAGGAAATCGCTTCTGAAATTAATCTTAATTTTAGTGACAAGAAAATAGAAATAAAGATTGACAGAAAAGGATTAAAACAAACACACATCTCCATGAAAACACTTATTGAAAGACTGCATGAGCTTGGTTTCAAAGTGAAAGAAGGAACAGACTCAATTATTCTGAATGCTTCTGAACTTGACTTTAAACAGATATACAAGCTTAAAGAAAAACTTAAAAAAACAATTGTTTCCGGAATCAAAGATGTGAAACAAGTTTTAATTGTTAAAAAGGAAAAGGATTTTGTAATAATAACTCTCGGAACAAATCTTAAAAAAATAATTGATTTGAAAGAAGTCGACGGAGATAAATTAATTTCGAATGATTTACATGAAATGGCAGATGTATTTGGAATTGAAGTAGCAAGACAGTTAATAATTAATGAAATCAATGAAGTTCTTGACACTCAGGGGCTGGACATCAACATCAGGCATTTAAGGCTTGCTTCTGACGCTATGGTTAACACAGGAGAAGTTAAAGGTGTAACAAGAATGGGTATCATTGCACAAAAATCCTCGATACTGGCAAGAGCAACTTTCGAGGTACCTATACGGCAGTTTGTAAATGCCACAATAAAAGGAAATGAAGATAAGTTGTCCAGCGTCATTGAAAATGTGATTTTGAATCAGCCGGTGCCAATCGGAACCGGGTTGCCCGGACTTCTCGTTAAAGTAATAGGACCTTTGGTAAAAAAAGAAGAAGAAAAGAAAACTGCCAAGAGCAAAATCGTTGAAAGAGTTAATAAATAATATTTTAGAAATTAAAATATTTTTTCTTTTCAATTTCCCTTCGGAAAAGTTTATAAAACATTCTTCTCTCAAATTTTTATCTTAATATGATGAACACTATTAATATGCAGGATATGAGGTATCTGAATTTGTTTGAGAGAATTACGAGGGTGAATACAAGATTCTGTCTGAAGTATAATGAAACAATAATATTTTGTGTTCCAAAACATTTGGTGTCAAAGGCGATTGGCGAAGGCGGGAAAAATGTAAAGGAAATGAGCATGATTCTTAGAAAAAAAATAAAAATTATTCCGACGCCCCAGGGAATTCAGCATGCGAGAAAATTTATCGAATCTACTGTCAGCCCGGTCGTGTTTAAAGATTTAGAAATAAAAGATGATGAAATGGTGCTTACTGCGGGGAGCCAAAGCAAAGCAGCATTAATTGGAAGAAACAAAAGAAGATTATTAGAAATGCAAAAAATTGTCAAGGATTTTTTCGGAAGAGAGTTTAGAATTGTTTGAAATTTGCATTCGTTTTTGACCCGTTTATTGATTACTCAAAGCCAGACATCCATCAAGGCTCTTCGTTAAAGTTTAAGTTAACTCAAAATTTCAATAGAAAAGATTTTATTAATTGCCTTCTATAAATTCTGAGCGACTTTAGTCGTGAGCAAAATCTTTAAAAACAAACTTCATTACAATTATTTCATGGGATTAAAAAATGCACTGAAGCAAAAGAAGAACAGAAAAAAGCTAAGATGGAAGGACAGAAAATACAAAGTCAAAACTTTGGGGCTTTATGCTAAATCAGACCCCTTGGGCGGGGCTAGCCAAGGGAAAGGAATTGTTTTAAAAAAAATTCAAAAAGAAGCTGCACAGCCGAATTCTGCTATGAGAAAATGCTGCAGAGTCCAGCTGACAAAAAACAGCAAGCAGGTTACTGCTTTTATCCCGGGAAATCTCGCACAAAGATTTATTGACGAACACGACGAAGTTATAATTGAAAGAATCGGCGGGAAACAGGGGCGTAGCAAAGGAGATATCAGAGGAGTAAGATTTCAGGTAATTAAAGTAAATGACCAGCCATTATCCAGATTAGTGCATGGCAAGATTGAAAAGGGGAGGAGATAAATGGGAGGAGGAACAGGAACAGGATATGAAGAAAGTTCTGGAAAAAAAGCTAATCAAAACAGAATGAATTGGCGGAAATATGGGTGGGAAGCTGTGCAAGGAGTTTTAATAATTGAAGGAGTTACAGATAAAGAAGGGACAACAAGAACAGATAACTCTTCTGGAGATAAATTGTATTTATTTTCAGGAAATAGTGCGGGAGAATACCAAATTCCACTCAAAAGAGTTACAATAAAAGAAAATTCAATAGAAGGGGTTCTTATTAATACCTTCGGTGCGAAACAGATTCATCCCACGAAAGGAAAAGTGAAAGGAGTCATTAAAAGATTAAATTAAAATGACATCACAAGTTTTACCAAATTTCAAAATTTTTGATTTGTATGATATTTCAGATATTAAAATAGAAGATCCTGGATTAAAAGCAGTGATAAATCTTCAGCCAAAACTAATCTTGAAAAGTCAGGGAAGAAATGTTCAGAAATTTGGACAGACAAAAGTAAATATCGTTGAAAGATTAATGAACAGGCTCGCTGTTGCAGGGCACAGAGGGAAAAAACACAGAATTATTTTGGGGCATTCTACAGGGAAATATTCAAAAAATATGAAAATTATTTTAGAAGCATTTAAATTAATAGAAAAAAGAACACAAAAAAATCCTGTTGAAGTTTTAATCAGAGCGATTGAAAACTCCGCGCCACGGGACGAGATTACTGTAATTGAATACGGCGGGGCGAGGTACCCTCAGGCAGTTGATGTTTCTCCTGTAAGAAGAGTTAATTTAGCGTTAAGATGGCTGGTGCAAGGTGCTTCTGATAAAGCATTTAACAAAAAGAAAACAATTGCACAGGGATTAACAGAAGAGATAATTATGGCTTCTGAAGGAAACCATGAAAGCTTTTCACTTCGAAAAAAGAATGAATCTGAAAAACAGGCTGACTCTGCGAGGTAATGATTGAGTATAATAATTTTTATAAATATTAAAGCTCTTAGGAAAAAATGAAAAAACCTTCAGAGATTTTGGATTATTATGAAAGATTGGGATTGGAAGAAGGTGCTTCCAAAGAAAAAATTAAATCTACTTATAGAAACTTAGCAAAAAAATATCATCCAGACAGAAATCCTGAAAATGAACGAGCTTCAAGATTAGAATTTATTGCTATTTCTCAGGCTTATGAAAAATTAATTTTAGATAAGGATTCTGTTGAAGAAATTTTTGGAGAAGAATTTTATGAAAATATAAAATCAAAAAAGTATTCAGAGAAAGAGGAAAAAATCAATAAGGTTATTGACGAAGTTTTTGATTATTTTAATGAAGTTTTACAGGGTTCATATTTAGATGTCCTTCCAGAATTTAAAATTTATATGAAGTATTTTTTAAAACTCTTTGATTTTGAGTTTAGTTCAAAATCTGATGGAGATTCAAAGGAAAATTTAGTCGGTTTCATGAAACATTTAAAATAACTCCAATCATAATAATTTTTATAAATCTAAAAGATTGGTTATCCTCATCAAAAAAATTTAAAATGAATAATCAAAATCTCCGTAAAGAATTAGAAGAAAAGCTGAACGAGAGGCTACTATTCTGCGATAAAAAAGGAGAGATAATAACAGCAGAATTATTTCATAGAAAAAATGTTATGTAAACAGCCCTCAAAGAGGACCATGTAAAGATTTGAGAGTCCTAAGTTATAAAGAGAAAGAATCATTATTAAATAATTGAAAGTAAGGGTTTTCTACGAAAACCTTTTAAACAATTTTCTCAATTAAATTATATTAAAATAAATTTATGCGATTTTCCTAGGAGGCAATTTAAAAAATCGCTTCACCGCAGCAGAAGGGAAAATCGAAAAAAACCGCTTAGGTTGTTTTGAAATGGCAACGGAAAAAGACATTGTTAAATTAATGAAAAAACAGGATAAGATTCGGAACATCGCAATAGCTGCGCACATTGACCACGGTAAAACAACATTTTCAGACAACCTTCTTCTCGGTGCCGGCATGATGTCTGAAGAACTTGCGGGAAAGCAACTTGCTCTGGATTTTCACGAAGATGAAGCAACAAGAGGGATTACAATTGACTCTGCTTCTGTAAGCATGGTGCATAATGTCGGAGGTGAAGATTACTTAATTAATTTAATTGACACTCCGGGACATGTGGATTTTGGCGGCGACGTCACCCGTGCTATGAGGGCTGTTGATGGATGTATTGTTTTGTGCTGTGCTGTGGAAGGTGTCATGCCCCAGACAGAAACTGTTTTAAGACAGGCCCTGAAAGAATTAGTAAAACCTGTTCTTTTCATAAACAAAGTTGACCGGCTAATCAAAGAAGTTAAACTGACCCCGCAGGAAATGGAAAAAAAGTTCATTTCCATTATTGAACATGTTAATGAATTAATTGAAAGCATTGCTCCTAAGGGATATAAAGAAAAATGGAAAGTCGGGGTGGGAGAAGGCAGCGTCGCGTTTGGCTCTGCATTCCACAACTGGGCTTTAAGTTTTCCGTATATGAAAGCGCACGGATTAACTTTCAAAGATATTATTGATGCTTACAAAAATAATAACTACAAAGAGTTGGCTAAAAAAGCTCCGTTGCACAAAGTTGTTTTGGAAATGTCTGTTAAGCATCACCCAAATCCCATTGATGCTCAAAAATACCGAATTCCAAAAATCTGGCACGGAGAAATTGCTTCAACTCTTGGAAAATCCCTGACAAGCTGCGACCCAAAAGGAGAAGCTGTTTTCGTTCCTATCAAAATCGTCGTCGATAAACACGCAGGGGAAGTGGCGGGCGGAAGATTATTTTCCGGAACTATAAAACAAGGGGATGAAGTTTATATGAATCTTGCAAAAAGAAATGTAAGGGTGCAACAGGTTTCTGTATACAAGGGAGCTCAAAGACTCGTTGTCAGTGAAGTCAATGCAGGGAACATAATCGGAATTGTCGGATTGAAAAATGTTTTTGCAGGTGAAACCGTCAGTAAAAATCCAATAGAACCTTTTGAAGCAATAAAGCATCTGTTTGAGCCTGTTGTCACGAAATCCATTGAAGCAAAAAAAGCAGCAGACCTTCCAAAATTAATAGAAACCTTAAAACAAGTTGCAAAAGAAGACCCTTCTATTAAAATAGAAATTAACGAACAGACAGGAGAAAATTTGATGTCAGGCATGGGGGAACTGCATTTGGAAATTATAGAAAATAGAATTAAAACTGAAAAAGGGCTGGATGTTCAGACATCTGCTCCGATTGTTGTTTACAGGGAAACTGTGAATAAAGAATCTCCGTCAATAGAAGGGAGGAGCCCGAACAAGCACAATAGTTTTTATATGATGGTTGAACCTTTGGAAGATAATATTTATGAAGCAATAAAAAG
>CAYUZQ010000001.1:0-26661 GCA_964448815.1 Candidatus Woesearchaeota archaeon | reverse complement strand
GATTTTATTTGCTTTTTAAAAAAATTAGCCATTAAATATTAAAGAAAAAATTAGTTTTTATTCTTTATGAAAAGGGAATCTGTATGCTCTTTATTTTTCTTTTTGGATTTTCATTAATCTTTTTCAATTTTCTTTATCATATCTGTGAAAGCAGGTCTTGTGATTAAAACGCCTGTTGTGATTCCGATAATTGTTGTGATTGCAAAACCCTTTAATAGTCCTGCACCTGCCCACATTAAAGGAAACAAAGCAACTAGTGATGTAAAATATGCCCCCAGAATAATTGCAAATGCCCTTTTCATTCTTTGTTTTATGCTTAAGAAAAGACTTTGCTTTGCCTCGTCGAGAACAATAATTTGCTGGTCTATTCCTGTCCCTATTGTTGCTAAAATTCCTGCGATGCTCGGCAAATCAAGATTCCATTTTATAAAAGACGCAACACCCAAAATTATTACTATTTCAGACATGCTCGTGATTAATAACGCGACTGAAGATTTGAATTTTTTATACCTTAAAAAGATAATTATTGAAACTGCAAGAAGTGCTGCAGCACCTGCCAGAAAAATAGTTTTTATGAATTCCTTTCCGAGAATCGGGGAAATTGTATCCAACTTCACTATTTCTAACTTATATGGAAGACTTCCTGTAATTAAAATTGTTTGAAGTTTGTGCATAGATTCTTCTGCTTCCTCATAAGCATGGTTTCTCGTTTCTCCACTCCCAGAACCTGAAATTTGGATTTGTGTTGTAACCTGCCCCTTCAAATCCTTGCCGATAAAAAGACTATCTACAAGAACGTCATCAAGATACAAATCCAATTTTTCTGAAAGATATTCCGGATTGGTTGCATTTATCTCCAGCCTGTCTGTTATTTCAGCGTGTTTTCTTGCAGCGTCTTCACTTAGATAAATTGTGAATCTGAATCTGCAATAATAATTTCCGTCTGAAGATTGCTGACAGTTTTCAATTCCTGCACAAGTAGCATCATTCCTGCAAACAGAAGCGATATCTCTTTCACCTCCGATAAAAACAGTTTCGTTTCCTATTTTTGCCTCAAATTTTCCCTGTTCTGAAATTAATTTTTCCAAATCTTTTGGTGTTGCTCCAGCAATTTCAACTGACATAAAGTGATTTCCGGTTAAATCAGAAACAGAACGAATATTTATATCCGTAATTCCGTAAACATTAAATCTGTTGTCTGTTATACTTATCAAATCTTCCACTTCTTTTGCGGAAAGTTTTTTGTCCTGTGCCTGAACCAACGCCCGCGAACCCCCTGCCAAGTCCAAACCTGTTTTAATTTTAGTCTTGGAAATTTCTGAAACAATTATTTGAGGAGCTTCATCGGAATATAAAATTATTTCTGATTCTTTTGTTTTTATTGTGGTCTTAATATTTTCTTCAGCAGGGAATTTCTCCTGAATTATTTCTGTGAAATCTTCTAAAGTTTCTGTAGGTTTCCCGTCTATTCCTATGATTATCTGCCCCTGTCTTAATCCCTGCTCAAATGCAGTTGAATTTGATTCCACGCTTGTTATTAAAAGCCCTTTTTCAAATAAGCCACTAAAATTTACAATTGAAATTAAAGATAAAGCCAGCACAATTATTAACAACCATATTTTCCAAGTCAGTTTAATTTTCATTTTTCCTCTCGACATACCATTTAAGTATAGAAACATTTGTTATCCATGTATTAAGAATATCAAAGCTCAAACCAATTGCAAGGATTGTAAAAATTTGAGTTAGGATAATTGAAAAGGATTTTACAATAATTAAAGCAAGAATTATTGCCACCAAAGAAGTTAAAACCATAGTAATTCCTGTTTTAAATGCTCCGAAAATTCTCTGATTAATTGAACCCTCATGCCTCTTTAATATTCTCGTCGTGAGCAGAATATCTGTGTCAACTGAATAACCAATTAACATCAAAAATGCGACAATTCCCGCACTTGAAAGTTTTATTCCTAAAAAATTAACTAAAACAAGGGTCATTAAAATATCCGCGAACGCCGAGATAATTACTGCAGCAGAGGGAATAGCTGTTCTGAAAATAATAAAAATAACTATTGCCATAAAAAGAAAAGCGAATAAAATAGCAATTAAAAGTTGCCTGTAAAAACTCTCGCTCAAAGCTGAGCCAGTAAATTCAAAACTGCTGTTGTCCTCATCAAGTTCGTAACCTAAGTATTCCTCAAGTATTTTTTCTGCTTCACCACTTTCTGTTTTTGTCTCAACAATCACTGCTATCTGCTCCCTTGTTATTAAATCATAAATTTCCCTTGTGGAAATATCCTCTAATTTTTCTGAAAGGGTTTGCTCTAAATCTAATTTATCAATTTGTCCGTAAAGTGTTACAGAAGTCCCGCCTGTTAAAGAAATGTCTTTATAGATAAAATCATTATTTTTAGAATAAAAAATTCCCATGTAAATTAAAGAAAAAAGTAAAAGGACCAAAGGGACTAATAAAAATAATTTATAGTATTTGTCATGCCAGTTTTTTGCTTTGTCTCGTTCCATATTTGATTACCAATAACAAGCTTAATAAAACTTTTTTATTTTCCATATTTTCAAAGTGCGCCAGCCGGGATTTGAACCCGGGTCATCTGCGTGGAAGGCAGAGATTCTACCACTGAACTACCAGCGCATTGTAAAGGTGGGAATTTTCATTTAATAAAGTTTGCTCATAATAATGCGCCTGATAGGATTTGAACCTATGACTTCTACCTTGCTTCGGAAAGGATTTTCTTTCTGGAGAGAGGAAATGAAATTTTCCGTAGGAGGGTAGCACTCTATCCAAACTGAGTTACAGGCGCATGAAAATGCGGAGGACAGGATTCGAACCTGCGTAGGCACTAAGCCACAAGAGCCTTAATCTTGCCCGTTTGACCACTCCGGCACCCCCGCTCAAAAATAAGAGAAATTTGGGATATAAAAAGTTTTATAAATAGGGGAAATTTTCAATTTTCGGAGACGGCCATAATAGGTTGGAAACACCTGTTCCCTTTCCGAACACAGAAGTTAAGCTTCCTATGTTAGTGGTATTAGTTTCCGAAAAGAAGCCAAACCATTAAGCTGTCTTTCATTATTTTTATAAAGAAGGTTCTTGTTATTTTATATGAAAAAAACTTTGTCAAAAACAGAGGCAAAAAAACAAATTGAAGAATCCTTTTCTGATATCAAAAATAAATCCGCCAAAGAAATTAAAAAAATTAAGATTCTTGCGATGAGGTATAACATTCCCTTAGGGAAAAAAAGAAAATCCTTTTGCAAGAAATGTTTTTTCCCTTACAAAAATCCAAAAATAAGAATCAAAAATAAAATTAAATCAGTGGGGTGTGAGAATTGTGGTTATGTTGCAAGGTGGAAGATTAAATGATTAAAAAATTGTTAACTAAAATTCCTAAACTTCCTTTATCTGCACTTATTTTTTGTTTAACCTTCTTTGTGTTAGTTGCTCTTAATTTAATTCCCTCTCCAGAGGAAATTGTTTTGTTTTTAGAAAGTTTGTATTATAAGTATGGATTAGTGGGGGTTTTTATTTCGTCTTTTTTAGAAGGGCTTGTTTATTTAGGATTATATTTTCCAGGTTCTTTAATTCTTGTGCTTGCAGTAATACTTTCTGATGGAACTCCCTTTTCATTATTTTTAATTATTTTTGTTGCAACAATTGCTGTTACTCTTACAACAATCGTGAATTATTTTTTTGGAAGATACATTGCCTCTAAATCAAATGATAATAAAATTCTAAAAAATCTAAAAAGTTTTCAAAGGGATTATTTTTCTCAATGCTCCACCCAAATATTCTGGCTTTTTATTTTTTTAAGAGGGGGATAGAAAAAAAGAACGTCTGGAAAATATTGTGTGTTCCAGTATTTCTTCTCCCTTACTTGTTTGGTTTAGCTTTTATTTTCTCTTTTTTTAGAGATTCTATTAGAAACGAGGTAGAAAATCCTTATGTAGTTATTAGCATAGTAATACTCTGGCTCGTCGCCGCATTAATAATGAATATTAAAAAAGAAAAATATGAAACAGTTAATATTCCCTAATCTAACTCTTCTTAAACTTTCCAACAAGCTCAATCAAATCAGTTTGCCCTAAGAACACTGAACGGCAACAATATCTTTCTAATCCAAGTTCATCCAAAACTTTTTTTGCGGGCTCTCCTTCTGCTGTCCTTTTTTTGAATTCTTCCCATAAATGGGCAATTGGTTTTCCGCATGAAAAGCATCTTACTGGTATTATCATAATAATAACTCTCTAAGATGGTTTTTAAAATTTATCTTTTGATAAAAAAAGAAAAGTTAAGTTTAAAAATTAAGATTTATTAGAAAGTTGGAGGTGGGCGCCTCAGAAGCCTAATTCTGGGAAATAAAATGAAAGAAAATATAATTGAACTGCAGGATGTCGCGCGATATTATGGAATGGAAAGAAGCATTGTTAAAGCCCTGGACTGTATTAATATTTCTATTGAAAAAGGAAGTTTTATTGCAATTATGGGACCGAGTGGAAGCGGAAAATCTACGAGCATGAATCTCACGGGAAGTTTGGATTTGCCAACAAAAGGGAAGATTTATCTTGAAAAAGAGAATATAGCAAATTTAGAAGAATCAGAACTTGCACAGATGAGGGGGAAGAAGATAGGATTTATTTTCCAGCAATTTAATTTAATTCCGAATTTGACTGCAAAAGAAAATGTTGTGCTTCCAATGCTGTTTCAGAATATTGACAAGGAATACAGAGAAGAAAGAGCAGAAAATCTTTTGAAAACAACCGGGCTCGGAGAAAGAATAAACTTTTATCCTAAACAGCTTTCTGGAGGAGAGCAACAGAGAGTCGCAATTGCAAGGGCTCTCGCAAACAATCCAGAGATTATTTTGGCAGATGAGCCAACAGGAAATCTCGATACAAAAACAGGGGACAATGTTATGGAATTTTTAACTTCTATAAATAAAAAAGGGAGAACAATTATAATTATAACCCACGATCAGGATTTAGCAAGAAAATATGCAAAAGTAATTTATTCTTTAAGGGACGGAAAAGTAGAGTCTGTTGAAAATAAAATTGGGGGAAAATGGAGAAAGCAAAAAGGTTCCTGTAAGATATGATTTGTTTTCATTAAGAAGAGGTAACTATAGAAATCTTTATAAAAGATACTTGTGAGGGATTATGATTGTTAAAATGTTAAATGTTTCGTATTTAGAACTTTTTGAATTAAGGAATATCTTTTTAGCTGAAGGTGCAACACTTAAAAAAACTCCTAGAGAAGATTTAGAAATAGCATTAGATACTTCTCCTGAAATGATCCCAAAGATTGTAGAAAGATTGGTGAGGGTTTCAAAATCACAAGAAGAATTAGACCAATATGAAAGATCATTAAAGGAATATACAGAATTTGTAGATGGAAAAAAATTAGATATAGTCTCTAACAGAAGAACGTATCAAGCTATTAATTTAGCTAATAATAAAATCAAAGAACGTAGAAAAATTCATTAAAATGAACTCAAAAATAATCTTACCAATATTTGCACTAATTTTCTTAGTTTTAACTTTAAACCTTACATCTTCATTAATTGTAGATTCAGATTATGTTACAATTTATCCTGGAGAAGAAGGAAAAATTACAATAGAAATAGAAAATAATGAAAATTTTGACATTGAAGATATTTCTGTGGGATTGGTTTTAGATGAGATTCCTTTTACAGTTGTCGGAAGTTCTGAAAGAGATATTGATGACATTGATGAAGATGACGATGATAGCGTCACCTTTACTCTAAAAGCTTCAACAGACATAACACCTGGAGATTACAATATCCCTTATGTTGTAAAATATTTTAATGCAGATAATTCAAGTGCTGAAGAGAAAGAAAAAACAGGAAGCTTTGGTTTGAGAGTGAGTGCAAAAACAGAAATTGATTTTGGAGTGGAAATTAAAGATAATGCAATTGTTGGCGATGAGGGAAGAATTTCATTAGAGATAATCAACAAGGGGTTGGGAGAAATTAAATCAGTGTCTGTCCAGATTTTTCCAAATGGTTTTGAACTGCTTTCTAAAGACAAGATATTCATCGGAAGCATTGATTCAGACGACACAGATATCGCAAGTTTTGATGTTATTTACAAAACTTCAAATCCCACTTTGTCAGCAAAAGTTGAGTACAAGGATTTTGATAATAATGAACAAACTGAAACAGTCAGTTTTCCTATAAAAGTTTATACAAGAGAAGAAGCACTTAAACTTGGCTTGATTAAAAAAAGTTATACTGGAGTTTATGTGCTGGTTATGGGGGTTGTAATAGTAGGGTGGATTGTCTATAGAAAAATCAAGAAGAGAAGAAAGAATAAAGAAAAATATCAAGAAGAAATTTCAGGGAGGTAGCTCCCATGTTTAAAGACTATTTTTTGCTGGCTTTGGGAAATCTAAGGCATAGAGGACTTAGAAGTTGGTTGACTATTCTTGGAATTTTTATTGGAATTGCTGCTGTTGTTTCACTTATCTCAATGGGGCAGGGATTGCAGACAGCAATAACAGGGCAGTTTGGAACTCTCTCTGTTGATAAATTAACTATACAGAATAAGGGCACTGGATTTGGTCCTCCTGGAAGCACTGTTGTTGAAAAATTAAATAATAAAGATATTGAAATAATTGAAGGGGTGGGAGGAGTTGGGAAAGTTATTCCAAGATTAATCAGGGTGGGAAGTTTGGAGTATAATAAAATTTCTGGATTTGGTTATGCTGTAGATATTCCTGAAGATCAGGAATTAATTGATTTAGTTTATGATTCTTCTAATTTTGAAGCAGAACAGGGGAGGCTCCTTAAAGCTGGGGATAAGGGAAAAGTTTTATTAGGAAATAATTTTCTTGAAATGAATGATTTTGAGAAAGAATTTAGAGTTGGGGGGAAAATTAAATTAAATGGAAAAGAGTTTGAAATAATTGGATTTCTTGAAAAAGGGAGTGATTTCCAAACCAATAGTGTTGTTTTTATTATGTCCAGTGATTTGAAAGAATTGTTGGGCATTGAGAATGAATATGATCTTATTGTTGTTCAAGTTAGAGATAAAGATGAGATTGAAGAAGTGGCTGAAGAAATTGAAAGGAAATTGCGAGACAGCCGGAATGAAAAAATAGGCGAGGAAACTTTCACTGTTGAAACTCCGTTGCAGATGCTGGAATCTGTAAACACAATTTTGAATATAATAAATTTAATTGTCCTTGGCATTGCAGCAATTTCTCTGTTTGTCGGGGGAATCGGTATTGCAAACACCATGTACACTTCTGTTTTGGAAAGAACAAGGGAGATTGGAATTATGAAAGCAATCGGGGCACAGAACAAAGATATTTTAATAATATTTTTAATTGAGTCGGGGTTGCTTGGACTTGTTGGGGGAGTGGCGGGAGCGATTATTGGACTGGGAGGAGCAATGGGAATTGCTGAAATAGCAAACCAAACTTTAGGGGAGGATTTGTTTGCAATAGCAATCTCTTACCCTCTTTTACTTGGAGCAATTAGTTTTTCATTTTTTGTGGGGATTTTATCAGGAGTGTTCCCTGCTTTGCAAGCTTCTAAATTAAATGTTGTTGATGCTTTAAGGAGTTGAAAATGAAAACAGAATATTTTCAACTTGCAGTAAAAAATCTCAGAAAGAGAAAATTAAGAACTTTGCTAACTCTGTTAGGAATTTTTATTTCTATAGCAACTATTTTCATGTTGGTAAGTTTATCTCTTGGTTTGCAAAACGCTGTAAAAGAGCAATTTGAAATATTGGGAACTGATAAATTTTTTATTCAGTCAAAAATAAGTATGCTAGCGCTTGGGAGTGGAGATGTTCCAATTAAATTAACAACAGAAGATGTTAAAACAGTTGAAAAAATTTCTGGTGTAAAAGAAGCGCCTTTTATGGTTATGGGAAATGCAAAAATAGAGTACAATGATAAATCAAGATATTTTATAGTTTCTGGAATGGATTGTGGTGATAAAGAAGCTCTGGGCGCTCTTATAGAAAGTTTCGGACTTGAAATTAATGAAGGGCGGTTTTTAGAAAAAGGGGATGATAAAAAAATCGTTATTGGTAGTTTGTATAATGAGAATTATTTGTTCGGAAAAGATATTAGATTAAGGGACACGATTCTTCTTAATGATAGAGAATATAAAGTTTTGGGAATTGCTGAAAGTGTGGGCAATCCTTCAGATGACCAAAATATTTATATGACTTACAGTTCTTTCCAAGAACTCTTTAATTCCAGGGACAGAGTTGATTTTATTCTTGTCCAGGTAAATGAAGGAGAAGATATTTTAGAAGTAGCAGACAGAGTAGAAAAAAAATTAAGAAAAGAAAGAGGGGTTACTGAAAAAACCCAGGATTTTGATATCTCGACACCTGAAGAATTATTAGAAAGTTTTGGAATTATCTTGAACATTATAACTATTTTTTTGGCAGGTGTTGCAGCAATTTCTCTGTTTGTCGGGGGAATCGGTATTGCAAACACCATGTACACTTCTGTTTTGGAAAGAACAAGGGAGATTGGAATTATGAAAGCAATCGGGGCACAGAACAAAGATATTTTAATAATATTTTTAATTGAGTCGGGGTTGCTTGGACTTGTTGGGGGCGGAATTGGAATTCTTCTTGGCTACGGGACTAGCAAAACCATTGAGTACATTGCTGTTACTTCCCTAAAAACAAATCTGCTTCAAGCAGCAACTCCTGCTTATTTAATCTTTATTTGTCTGGCATTCGGCTTTTTAATTGGGGCTCTTTCAGGAACTCTTCCTGCGTTACATGCAAGTAAAACAAATGTTGTGGATGCTTTGAGATATGAATAAAACCATCCCTTCTAAATTTCTTTTAATGATGCAAAATCTTATTCGAAAAGACAAGTTTTTTAAACAAAGTATTTATGAATAAATTATGAAAAGAAAGAAAGTCAGGACAAGGGGAAAATTGCAACTTAGCAGGTGGTTTCAAGAATTAAAGAAAGGGGATTCTGTGGCAATTACAAAAGAGCCATCAATTAATTCAAATTTCCCGGCAAGACTCCAGGGAAGAACAGGAGTAATTGAAGAAAGAAAAGGAAAAGTATATATTATTAAAATTAAGGACCAGAATAAAGAAAAAAAATTTCTAATTGAGCCAATACATTTAAAAAAAATAAAACAATAGTTAAAGAATGATTAAAAATGCTGAACCATTAAGTGCTGCTGAAATTATGGAGTACATAGAAAAAGATAGAGATAGCGAAGCAAATATAAAGAATTTTATAAAAAAATTTGTGAAATTGTCCCAAAAAGAAGCAAAAGAATTAAGGAAAGAGCTCGAGAGCTTGGAACTGATGAAACTGAGAAAAGAGCACATAGTAAAAATAATTGACTTAATGCCGGAGAACGCAGAAGATTTAAATAAAATTTTTATTGACATCAGCTTAAACGAAGATGAAACAAAAAAAGTACTTGAAACAGTTAAAAAATTCAAATAAAAAAAATGGAAAAAGAAGAATATGCAATAATCTTAGAATACTTACCCAATGGTTATCCTTTGGAAAAGAAGATGATGCCAATAGCCCAGGCTATAGGAAAAGCAAACCTCACACTTTTGGAACTTGTTCCGAGGAGGGGAATTGGGTTGGATATTGGGGAAGAAGTGTATATTGGCGAAGGGAAAAGACCAAAAATATATTATATTCTTGGAAAACTTCATAGGGAAAAACTGACTGAAGCTGCCAAAGACCAGTTGCAGGAATTCATAAAAAGGGTAGTTAAAGACAGAGAAAAGAAATTTGTTGAATTTTTTAATAATTCAGAAGCAATAAATAAAAGAATTCACCAATTAGAATTGCTTCCAGGATTAGGAAAAAAACACATGCAGGAAATTATTAAACAAAGAAAAGAAAAATCTTTTGAATCTTTTGAAGATATGAAGAAAAGGGTACCAAACTTGCCTGATCCTGAAAAAGCTGTTGAGAAGAGACTCTTTCAGGAACTAACAATCTTTGAAAGATACAACTTATTTACACATTAAATGGAAACAAAAACACAACAAGAACATGAAGAAAGAGTCGTAAGGATTCTTTCAAAAGACATAGAAGGAAAAATGAAAGTTTATCCGGGGTTGACAAAAATAAAAGGGATTTCCTGGGGATTGTCCAACGCTATTTGCAAAAGATTGGGAATTGATAAAAACAGAAAAATCGGGTCTTTAACAAAAGAAGAAATAGAAAAGATAACTGAATTTTCAAAACAAGGAGAGTCAGAAATTCCTGAAAATAAAAAAATCCCGAAGCACATGGTTAACAGAAGGGCGGATTTTAAAACAGGAAAAGACATCCACTTAATAGGAAGTGATTTAGAATTGCAAACAGAATTTGATATTAAAAGATTAAAAAAAATTAAAAGCTACAAAGGTTACAGGCACATGGCAGGGCTTCCTGTGAGAGGGCAAAGAACAAAGGGGAATTTTAGACCAAATAAAAGGAAAGGAGCAGGAATTAAAAGTAAGGGAAAGAAAAAATGAAAATAAATTTTCAAAAGAGAAGGGTAAAATAACAATATGAAACGGAAAAAAAAGATATATTCAAAACCAAAGAGGCCTTTTAACAAGCAAAGGATTGATGAAGAAGCAAAAATCAAAAAAGAATTTGGATTAAAAAACAAAAAAGAAATTTGGAGAGCAGAAGCAAGGATTAAAGCTATAAGAGAAAAAGCCAAAAAAATGATTTCTTCCCCACCGGAAGAGCAAGAAATTTTATTCAGTAAATTAAAAAAAATAGGGCTGAAAGTAAATTCAATTGGAGATGTTTTGTCTTTGGATAAAGAGGATTATTTGAAAAGAAGGCTGCAGACAGTTGTTGTAAATAAAAAACTTGCTACAAAACCAAAAAGTGCAAGGCAATTAATTACGCACAAAAAAATTTTAGTTGACGGGAAAGTAATAAACAGCCCTTCATACATTGTTTCTACAGAATTAGAAAATAAAATAACATTGAAAACAAAAAAGAAAAATGAAAAACAAGAATCAAAACCCAAAAATGAATAAAGAAAAATTAATCAGCTATTGTGGAATTTGTTGTTCTTTATGTCCAGCGTTCAGAGAAAAAGAATGCCCAGGATGCCAGAAGCTTTTTGAATTATATAAAAAATGTGAAATAGCTAAATGCGCAAAATCAAGAAATATTAAATGTTGCTTTTTATGTGAGAAATTTCCTTGTAAATTATTTGATGAAGGATTTGATTGGAATCTTGATGAAATTCCAGAATTTAAAGAATTCAAACTTGGAATAGTTAAATTTAAACCTTATAGTAAAGAGTATATCAAATTATTTAAATTGGGTAAAGAAAAAGAAAATGCCTAAAGAAGATCAAATTGAGAAGGAAGAAGAGCTTCCTGAGACAGAACTAAAATTAAAAACAAAGAGGAAAGAAGGCAGCTCAAAAGCTGAAACTGAAAAGAAAAAAAGAGATATTGAAGCAGTTGTTAATATTTATACATCATTTAATAATACAATTGTTCATGTTACAGATATGTCTGGGAAGACGATCTCAAAAGTTACAGGCGGCATGGTTACAAAACATGGAAGGCTTAAAGCCAATCCAACTATTGCGATGTTTATAGCGAAAAGAGTAGCAGAGAATATAAAAGATTTGGGAATTGGGTTTTTATATGTAAGGATAAGGGCAAAAACAAGAAACCCCGCTCCAGGACCAGGAGCAAACGCCATAATAAAAAGTTTGTCAAGGGAAGGTTTTAAAATATTAAATATTCTTGATACAACAAGAATCCCTCGGGGGGGGCCAAAAAAGAAAGGGGGGAGGAGAGGGAGAAGACCATAAATTTAAAAAAGCACTTATGATATTTTAAAAATGAAAATAATAAATAAAAAAGACAATCAGATGATATTTGTGGCGGAAATGAATGAAAGTTTAGCAAATGCTGTCAGGAGATATTTAAACCAGATTCCAATTCTCGCTATTGATGAAGTTGAAATTTCCAGAAATGATTCTTCTTTGTATGATGAAACAATTGCTCACAGGATGGGATTAATTCCCCTCAAAATGGACAAAATGACAACAGGAGGAAAGGAGGTTAAATTAAAATTAAGTGTGAAAAAAGAGGGGGCAGTTTATTCTAAAGAATTGACAGGAAGCATAAAACCTGTTTATGAAAAAATTCCAATAACTTTCTTAAACAAAGGGCAGGAATTGGAGATTGTTGCAAAAGTGAAAGCGGGAAAAGGAGAAGAGCATTCAAAATTTTCTCCAGGACTTATGTTTTACAGAAATGTTTTCGACGTTAAAATAGACAAAGATTGCCCCAAGGAAGTTGTTGATGCCTGCCCGCAAAAAATTTTAAAAATGGAAAATGGAAGAGTGGTTGTGAAGGATAATTATAAATGTGACATGTGCGGGGCTTGTTTAGATATATGCAAACAAAAAGATTTAATAAAAATTACTCCGACAAAAGAACTGTTAATAAATTTAGAAAGTTTCGGGCAGTTAAGTGTTGCAGAAATTTTTAAAAAATCTTTGGAAATTTTGAAAAAAGATTTGAAAGAAGTTTCCAAAAAGATTAGTAAATAGAATTCTAAAGTTTTTTATATTCTGAATAACGTCTAACATTAAGCGGGAGTGCCGGAGTGGTCAAACGGGACAGACTCAAGCTCTGTTGGCTTAGTGCCTGCGAAGGTTCAAATCCTTTCTTCCGCATAATAAACTTTAAATAGTCTCGTCTTCTCGAAATTTTACCTGCGAGTTAACGCGAAAAGCGGGAAAATATTTTTCTCGTAATCAAATGAAATCAAAAAGATTAGTAGGAAAACAAACAAGGAAAAAAAATAGTTCCAGGTTAGTGAAAACTATCTTTGTTGCTAAAAAAAATAAAAATTGGCTCTGGGTAGCAGGAATTCTCTCTGGCCCAAGAAGGAAAAGAATTAACATGAATATTGGAGAGATAAACGAAAAATCGCGGGAAGGAAACAGGGTTGTAGTCCCTGGAAAAGTCCTCTCTCAAGGAGAAATAAATAAAAAAATAAAAATTGTCGCCTTGGGTTTTTCTGAAAAAGCAAAAGATAAATTATTAAAAGCAGGATGTGAAATATGTAACATATCTGAAGAAATTAAAAAAAATCCAAATGCTAAAGGAGTAAAAATTTTAAAGTGAAAATTATTGACGGAAAAAATGCAATTTTAGGAAGATTGGCAAGTTATGTTGCTAAAGAAAGTTTAAAGGGAGAGGAAATGATTATTTTGAACTGTGAACATATAGTAATAACCGGAAACAAAAAAAATATTAAAGAAGGGTTTGAAAAGAAAAGGGGCAGGGTAGGGAGCGGGCAAAAAGGGCCCAAATATTCCATGACAAATGAAAAAATAGTTAAAAGAGTTATAAGAGGCATGCTCCCGGATCATAGAAAAGGCAGGGGGAAAATGTCTTATAAAAAAATAAAATGCTATGCTGGAGTTCCTGAAAAATTTAAAGAATTCAAAATGACGGAATCCGGAAAAAAGAAGAAAAATAAATTTTCCAAGTTAAGGGAGTTCACAAAATGACTGGAGTTAAAAAAATAATTACATCTGGGAAAAGGAAAAGGGCTATTGCAAAAGCCGTTATTACAGAAGGTTCTGGAAAAATAGAAATAAATAAAAAAAATTATAAAAATCTGCAGAGCCTTGACAGGCTTAAAATTGAAGAGCCAATGAGGATTGCTGAAAAGATTCTTGGAAAAATAAATTTTGATGCTTCAATTCGGGTAAGGGGGGGCGGGGAAAAAAGCCAGATTGAAGCTTCACGACTTGCCCTATCAAAAGCAATAATAAATTTTTCAAAATCTAAGGAATTAGAAAAAACATTTTTGGATTATGATAGAAATTTGTTAGTTGCTGATGTCAGGAGAAAAGAACCGTATAAACCCGGAGACAGCAAAGCGAGAAGAAAGAGGCAAAGCTCTAAAAGATAATTTTATAAATCTTAAAGTGATGTATTTAGCATGAGTGAACGAACAGAATCCCTAATGAGGATTATTGTAGGAATTGTGTCAGGAATTATTCTTAGTCTTTGGAAAGGGCTTATTCAAATTTTGGGGGTGGTGCACTGGTTTATAACAATCTTTACTGGAAAAAGAAACAAAGATCTCGCAGAATTCAGTGAAATCTGGAACACTCAAATTTATATTTTTTTGAGGTACATGACTTTCATAACAAACGAAAGACCCTTTCCGTTTAATAGTTTAACAAAGAATTTTAGCAAATTCAAAAAATAATCAGAAATTCTTTTTTATCCCTAATTTTTCAAGTTTATTTTGAACATGATTAAACAGCGTCGATGAAATTAAAGATTGGTGCGTGCCTTGGTGAATTTGCCCATCAAATTTAATTTTACCCAAATAAGTCTGGTTTGTAAGAATTTTTTTTAATCCATTCACAGAAAACCCATATTTTTTTGCTAATTTTGTTAAACTAATATTTTGATTAAGAAAATCCTGAAAAATCTCCTGAACCTGGTAAGAATGCTCTGCAGGAACTAATTTTTTGTTTTCTAATTTATAACCAAAAGGAGCTCTCGTTACTATCCCTCCATCGCGAGCTTTTTTATCCATAGAGAATTTAGTTCTTTCTCCTGTAACATTTCTTTCAAATTCTGCGAATGCACTGATAATGTGAAACATTAATTTTCCGCTTGCAGAAGTTGTTTCTATTTTATCCTGCAAAGAAACAAAGTCAATTCCCCATTCTTTTAATTTTTCTATTGTCTCAATCAAATCTCGCAACGATCTTGAAAATCTATCCAACTTATAGATAAATATTGCCTGAAACTTTCTTGCCTGGGCATCTGCGAGCATTTTTGTCATCGCATGCCTTCCTTTAATATCCTTTCCAGATTTTCCTTCATCTTTGTAAACTTCTAAAATTTCATACCCAAGTGCCTTAGCATAATTTTCTAAAGCTTCTTGTTGAGCATCTAAAGATATTCCATGCTTTGCTTGATCCTCTGTTGAAACACGAATATAAATTGCTGCTAGGGGTTTTGTTTGATCTTGAGTCATTTTATGCCTTGTTTGGACAGCTGTTTAAACAGCTGTTTATTGTTTTGAAAGAGAATTGTGTTCATTCCTAATTTTTTAGCTGGTTTAAGATTCCATTCTTGATTGTCAATAAAGATTGTTTGATTTGCAGGAAGTTTTAATTTTTTGAGAATTATTCTATAAATCTTAAGATTTGGCTTTCTTACTCCAACATCACAAGAAACAACTATTGGATTAAAATTATTCTTTAATCTTTGACCTATATGTGCTGGTTTAGATAAAGGCCATTGATCTGAAAGAATTGCAATTTTATAACCTTGTTCTTTGAATTTCAATGCCTGTTTAAACAGCTGTTTATTGAATTTAAAATTCTTTTTGTATGCTTGAGTAAAAAGTTTTTTTAATTTTTTTTCAGAAGTTTTCAAATTCTTTGCAAGGGTCTGAGATACTTTTTTTTCAGAAATTTTTCCTTCAATTGATTTGGAATAAGCAGTATCAATAGAATCAAAATATTGGTCTATTGAGATGCCTAACTTTCTTGAAACATAATTATGGACTCCTAAAGTTCTGTGTTTCCCATAGATCTTCTTAGAATACCCTCCTAATCGTAAAACACCCCCTATGTCAAAGATAATTGCTTTTATCTCTTTTTTAGAAGTTTTCCTCTTTTTCATGAGTAAATACGTGCACTTAGGTTTATAAAAGTATGGTTCACGTTCTTTTAGGGTGCCCTAAGTATATAAATTTTATGTTTTTATGAAGAATTCTTAAAGTGAAATAAGAAGATTAATAATGAGGAACACCCTCTTTATCTATAAAAGGCGTATAGGCCATATCCTCCTCGTGCGAAGATTGGCTTTGTGCATGCTCTTCTGAAAATAGCTCTAAATCCCCTATAATTTCATCTAAATGGATTATTTTAGTCTCACTAAAAAACTGGGAATGTCTTTTCATCTCTTCTTTAATCCTCTCCATACTTTCTATATTCTTTCTTAAGACAAATTGTCCTAAATAATCCCCGAATTTTTTATGATTCCCTTCTTCATACCATTTAAGAGAAGCTTGATAATTTTCTCCTAACCTTATTAATTTTTCAACTTCTTCAAAGGAATAATTTTTTTTCATTTTTATATTCTACTAACAGACTTTACATAAATTATCCTCCTTAAAAACATATTCACTTAGAGAACCTTGGTTAATAAATCATCAAGTTGATACTCAATCATATCCCTCTTTTAGATAATGAGAAGCCAAGAAAATTATAAACAGGCTTAAGATATATGAAAATTGAGGCAAGAATGTTCAAGGCTGAGAAGTTTTTTATATTTGTAAAAAATCTAACAGTTGCTAAAGAAAGATTAAAGATTGCCTGACGCCATGTGAAAGCTATTGTGAATCCAAAAGTTACAATTATTAGCATCTGTAATTGCTTTCTAAATTCTCTTTCAAATTCTTTGCTTTTACAAAAAATTTGTAGCCTCTTTTTCATCTTTAATTAATCTTTTACAGAATTAAGAATATAAGGTTTTTGTTGGGATTTCAAGCATTTCAAATCTCGGAGGAAAAATTTGTGTTACTTTTGTTTTCGGAGGGGTTTTGTTCACTAAGGCCTTCTTAGTATACAAAAAACGCTAAACACCTGTTTAAGGGTGTTTAAACAGTCTGTTTAGGGGAAATTTTTGGGACAAACAGGGTGTCTTTTGAAAAGTTTTGTGTATTTTTTATAAATTTGGGCATAACTTTTAAGATGAATAAAAGTGAAATTTATCGTCGAAAAACAAAAGGTTTTTAAAGATTAATTTGTAAAATGTTATATGTTTAGTTGGTTTTTTAAAAAAAGAGAATTGAAGCGTGTCGAAGAAGAAACAAAAAAAGGTTTTGATTTTGTTAAAAAAGATATGATTTCCATCAATGGCTGGATTAAATATCTTGATTCAGAAAAAAACTTGCAAAAAAAAGAAATTGAAGAATCAAAAGAGATTTTGTCGTCGATAAAAGAAGAAATTGAAGGTGTCAAAAATATTATCTCTATGATGAATGAATTAAAAATAAAGCCTTCTTTTCAAATATCTAAACGGGTGTCCAAAAAACAAACAGGTGTTTATGGTGTCCAAACAGGTGTCCAAACAGGTGTCCAAACACCAAAATTTGACCAATTTTCAATAACTGAGAGGGCAATCTTATGGGTTTTGTTAAACACAGATATGAATTTAAGTTATAATGATTTGGCATCAATGCTAGGGAAAGACAAATCAACAATAAGAGGACAAATAAGTAGTATAAAACAAAAAAGTGAGGGATTGATAGAAGAGTCTATTGAAATAAATGGGAAAAAAAGAATGCATATCCCCGAAGAGATCAAAGAAAAGATACTTAAAAAAGGAAAAGTGAAAGTTGAAATGTCAAAGAAAAAAAAGGATTTATAAAAAATCAATTTTTTATTCGGTGAACCGATTAAATTTAAAACGTTTTTTTATATTTCTCTAAGTTGTAAGATTGTAGGTAAACTTGCTATTTTTTTTAAATTTTTAGATACTGATAACTGAATGTTTTTATTATTGATCTTATTCTTTTCTATAGGTATACCTTTTTTAATGAGTCTTCTTACATAATCTCTAACAGAACTTTCGCTCAATTTCAATTTTTCTGAAAGAGCAAGGTAGCTTGAAAAGCCTATTTCCTCATCTAATTGGTAAATTGTGGAAAAAATCAATAATTCCTGATTTGTAAGTCTTTTAAATTTTAATCTTACTTCTTTTTTTATATTGTCCAGAGAATTCAAAATTTCTATCGCATTGTCTATAGAATTTTCCCTCTTCCCAATACTTTCTGTCTGTCTGTCTGTCTGTCTGTCTGTCTGTCTGTCTGTCGAAACCCCTTCATTTCCTATGGAAATAGGTCTTTTTTGGCCTTTTAACGCCTCAAAAAAGGGGGGGTGTGTTGAAGAAAAGTCTAAGTTTGCCTGGCTTTCTACTTTATCTGTCGGATTACCAGAGAGGTCACTCCAAGCAAAATCCTTTGTTTTCATACTTGTTTGTTTAATAATTTCACATACTTTAATCAACTCTTCTCTAGTTTCAAATAAACTAACTTTTAAAGAATAAACTTCTTTTTTTAAAAAATCTATGTCCTGCTTTACTTTTTGAAAAGCTGTTTTTATACTACCCATAAAAAAATAAAAACAAAAGAGTATAAAAACTTTAATATACTAAAAAGAGATAATTAGAAAAATTAAGTGTTTTGACGATTTTTGTATGCATCATAAGCAAGATCACTTATTTTCCATTTCATTCTTTGAATGTAAGAAGCCCCTTTTGGGTTCTTTTTTATTTCAGTAACTAATTTTTTTTCTTTTAGTTCCATAAGAATCCCTTTAACAAATTCTTCGTCTCTTGCTATTTCCTTTGCGACGTAGGATGTGAAAAGAGATGCCGGAGCAATAGAATATAGTAATGCAAGAATCTGTTCTGAAATTTTCTCTTTTTTTGATTTAGATATTTTCATAAAATGATTAAATTATTTTTGAATCTGGACTAAGCGAGCTTTGAAAATTTTAATTTTCTTTGTTTTCCTGCTTCCTTAAACTTGGGAGTGAAACATGTAGCGGAAGATTTAGCTCTTCTTCTAGCTGTAATGCTCTTAAATTTGATTTTCTTAAAATGACATTAAATAAGGTTATCTTAATCTCTTCAGAGATTTTTTTATCTTCCCATTGTTTTAAAATATCTTTAGTTATTTTGGGCTCATCTCCAAAAACAATGTTTCCAACAAGTTCTATTTTAGCTATTTTTGGCTCATAATCTATATGGTAAGTAAATTTCACTCCTATGAATTGCTCTTTTGTTTTGAACACATCTAGTTTCATTTCTTTTATCTCAGAAACATTTATGCTTGTGTTTATCTTCAACTTTTCAATTTTATCAGAGAATTTTTCTATGTTTATTTTATTAAAATTAAAGCCTATGATTCTCATTTTATTTTAAAGCATGTTCCCTTAAGTTTATAAATTTATATCTTGGATTAATAAAAGATTGTATTAATAAAAAATACTTAATTAGATTAAATCTTCCTCTGAAACAACAACAAAGTCCCCTATTGCAATTATTGCTGAGTGGGGAATTAAAAAATCTCTTGTGTCGGTCTTTTCTAAATTCAGGTTTTTAATATAAGGTGTTGAATCTTTCACAATTAAATTAATAAGCTCCCCTGATTTGGTCTCAAAAGTTATATCTTTAACAAACCCTAATCTTTTGCCTTCTTTAGTTACAATCATTTTTCCTAAAACGGAGCTAAATAAATTTTTGTTGTTTTGCATAACCAAATCAAAAGAAAATAATTTATAAACTTTTCTGTATAATTAAATGCATTTAAGAGTATATATTTAAATATAAATACCAAATATTAATTGGTTTTTAATTAAATAAAATCTTTAAATAAAATAATTAGATTGACCCCCCCCTTTGTTTCTTATAGAAGCCTTTAAAAATGAATTTGAAAGATTTTGATTTATTTGTCAATTTATAAAAATTTATATTATTTATTATATATATTAATAATAATAATAATAATAATAATAATTCTATTAATATTCTTTTTATTTTAATTATTATTTGTTTTCGTAATAATCATTAAAAATCATTAAAAATTATATGAACATGTATATAACAAATTGCCACAAAAAGGTTTTCTATTTTTCTATTATACCACAAAGAGGTTTTCCAGTAGAAACAAAGGTGTCCCCTTTTTGAAGTAGTTATAATCTTTTATATAACTCTTTTATTTATTACCGTTGAAATATTTAAAATTTATACAATTTCCATAAGAAATGGATGTGGGGGTTTATAAGGGAAATCTCAATTTATTTTTCCTTTAAAATTAAGTTCCAGTGTGGTAAGAATAAATTTTATTTAATCTAATTAAAAATGGCAGCAGAGTTTGACAGCATTTTCAAATCCTTTGATAAGAACAGCATTTTCAAAGATAAATCCATTCTGCAAACAAATTATCAACCAGAAGATATTCCCTACCGGAACAAGCAAGTAGAGCAAATTGCGATGATACTTGCTCCTGTTTTAAGGGGTGAAAGGACGAGCAATTTATTTATTTATGGAAAAACAGGCACAGGAAAGACGCTTTCAATCCAATGTGTCAGAGACGAGCTTTTGAAAAGAGCAAGAAAAGATGCAGGATTTAAATTGAAAATAGAATACTTAAATTGCAAATTAAAAAAAGTTTCAGATACGGAATATAGGATTTTAGCAGAGCTTATTAAAAAATTAGGGGGAAAAGTACCTTCTACAGGCTTACCAACACAGGAAGTATATAGCAAATTCATTGAAATAATTGATTCTGAAAAGCAAATAATTGTTTTAATTCTTGATGAAATTGATCAGACTATTAAAAGAATTTCTGATGATTTTCTTTATAATTTGACGAGGCTTAATTCTGAACTCTCGAAGACGAAAATATGTGTCGTGGGAATTAGCAACAACCTTACTTTCTTGGATGGGCTTGATCCGCGGGTCAGGAGCTCCCTTTCAGAAGAAGAGATCATTTTCCCTCCATATAATGCATTGCAATTGCAGGAAATTTTAAAAAAAAGGTCAAAAAAAGTGTTTAAAGGGGAGGTTATTCAAGATGGTGTTATTGCTAAATGTGCTGCTTTTGCTGCAAGGGAACACGGGGATGCGAGGAGGGCTTTGGATTTGTTGAGAGTTGCTGGAGAATTAGCTGAAAGAAGTGGTTCCAATAAAGTTTTATTGAAACATGTTGATGAGGCAAACAACAAAATTGAGAGGGATAAAATTTTAGATATTATTAAAACAGAACCAAAGCAGTTTCAGCTTGTTCTATATTCAATAATCCAACTTTCTGAAAGGCAGAAAGATGGTCCTATATTTACCGGAGAAGTATACAATTTTTATCAGGAGCTGTGTGTGAAAGAGAACTTAGAAGTTTTGACACAGAGAAGAATTGGGGACATAATTCAGGAATTTGACATGCTGGGAATTCTCAACGTCAGGGTTATTTCCAAAGGGAGGGGAGGAAGGATGAGGGAAATAAAGTTAGCAATAACAAAAAATATTATCGAAAAAGCAAAATCAATTATTAAAGATTCTTTAAATTATAATTAAAATGAAGGGGGGTGTAATAGAAATTAGGAAATTTTTAGAAGGAGGAGAATGAATCAAATTAAAATACAAGGCAACAAGTTCTTAAGTTGAAAATGGAGCCGAAAGAAATTTTAAAATTCTGCTTGGGAAAGGGGCTTTTATTAGATGAAGAAACTTTGAATCTATTCAGCGAAGTAAATGATTTTGATTCTGTAAAGCTAGTTATTGAAAAAATTAAGATTTACACCCAGGAAAAAATTATAACAAAAAACATCTTCAATGAAAATAAAGAGCAGGCCAATCAACTTTTCTTTTCTCTCCCAAAAGAAAATCAAAAGAGACTTGAGAGATTAAAAGTCAAACTTGGATTGAGCATTGAAATATCCAAGCAGAGTAAGGATATCACAATCCCTGTGCATTCGGATACGGGAGAGCCGCCTGTTCAGAAAGAGCACGAACCCCCTAATTTTAAAGAAATAAAAAAAACACAAAAAGAAGATTCCGAGAATTTGAGAATTGTTTCCATTGGTCCTGCTGTTGGCAAGGGCCCTGAAGTAAAGGACTTTGTTAATCACTTTAGGAACAGGTTTTCAGACATGAGAAACATTTTACAGGAACATTCTGAATTAAAAAATCTGGTTTCAATAAATAAAATTTCTGAAAATAGGCAGGGAATTTCTATAATTGGGATGGTGTATGATAAGAGAATTACCAAGAACAAAAATATTCTGCTGGTTGTTGAAGACCTGACAGGGAAAATTTCGGTTTTAGTAAATCAAAACAAACCTGAGATTTATGAAAAGGCAAAAGAGATAAGTCTGGATTCTGTTATTGGATTTAGCGGTTCTGGAAGCAGGGAAATTTTTTTTGTGAATGACATTGTTTTTCCTGATTCAGTTCTTTTTGAGAGAAAAAAATCTCCTATAGAGGAGTACGCTTTGTTTATCGGGGATTTGCATTTTGGGAGCCAAAAGTTTTTAGAAAAGAATTTTCTGAAATTTATAGATTACCTTAATGGAAAAGTTCCCGATACGCCTGAAGTGGAGAAAATAAAATATTTGTTTATTGTGGGCGATTTAATTACTGGGGTGGGGAGTTATCCAAATCAAGAGAGAGATTTAGTGGTTACTGATATTGAAGAGCAATTTGTGAAAGTTGCTGAATTGCTCGGGAAAATAAGGAAAGACATTAAAATAATTATCTCTCCGGGCAATCACGACGGCGTGAGGCTTATGGAGCCCCAGCCTTTTTTAGATGAAAAATATGCTTGGGCACTTTATGATTTAGAGAATGTTTTTATCACAGGAAATCCATCACAGATTAATGTTGCTGCAAGAAAAGGATTTTCAGGATTTGATATTTTAACTTACCACGGTTTTTCATTTCCTTATTATGCAAATAATGTTCCGGAATTAATGAAAAAAAAAGCCATGAATTCCCCTGAGGAAATTATGAAATATCTTTTGAAGAACAGGCATTTGGCTCCTGCTCATTCTTCTGTCCAGTATTTTCCTCTTGAGAAAGATGCTTTAATGATACGAAAAGTTCCGGATATTTTTGTTTCAGGACACACCCATAAATCAGGAATATCTTATTACAATAATATTTTGGTGGTTTCAGTTTCTTGCTGGGAGGAAATGACCCCTTATCAGGAAAAGTTTGGAAACAAACCAGACCACTGTAAAGTTCCTGCTCTAAATTTAAAAACAAGAGAGGTAAAAATTCTTGATTTTGAGTAGGATGGAAAATAAAAAATTAAAAATCGGAATTGATATCGATGATGTTGTTTTAGACTTTGTCCCCAGTTTTATTAATTATTATAATCTGAGGTTTGATTCAAAAATAATTTTAGGGGAGGTGAATACTTCAAAGATCTGGGAGATTTTCGGATTAGACAAATCTGGTTTTGGGAGCATATTAGAAGATTTTCATGAAACAGATTTTTCTAAGAAAATGCCTTTTATTACAAATGTTAAAGAGGGTCTTGAAAAATTGAAGGAGTTTGATTTGCAAATTGTAACTTCAAGGCACAATAAAAATAAAGAAGTGATTTTGGAGTGGTTTAGGAAAGAAATTCCTAATTTTAATATTCCCCTTTTGTTCTCAGATGATTTTTATGGGGGAACTTCAACAAAAGCACAAATTTGTAAAAAACTTGAAATTAATATTTTAATAGAGGACAATCCGGTTTATGCTCTTGATTGTGCAGAAAATGGAATTAAAGTTTTATTAATGGATAAACCATGGAATCAGACTTGCGAACATGAAAATATTCTTAGGGTTAAAGATTGGAAAGAAATTTTAGAGAAAATTGGGGGATTAAAATGAACACTGAACAATATTTTAAAGAGATTGAGAAAAAAACAAAAGAAGTTTATTCTGTAATTGAAGAAGCAAGGGCAAAAGGATTGGATCCTGTTGACAAGGTTGAGATTCCTTTGGCAATGACTATGGCTGAAAAATGCGTGGGGCTTATTTCCACGATTTATCCTCAAATGGCTGGTTCTAGAATTGCGAAAAGAATTCTGGAGTTGGAAAAGGAATATGGAAAATTAGATACTGTTGTTTCATTTAAGATTGCAGAGGAAGTAGCAAAACAAAAGTTTTGCAAGTTTGCAAGTTTACTTGAGGCGATTGATGCGGGAATAAGAATGGGATTTGCTTACACGACGTTGGGTGTTGTGTCTTCCCCTATTGAAGGTTACACAGGATTAAAACTCAGGAAGACAAAGGAAGGGAAAGATTATTTTGAAGCAAGTTTTTCAGGACCTATAAGAAGTGCTGGAACTACTGCCTCTTGCGTGGTTTTAATGCTGATTGATTATTTAAGGGAGATGTTTGGTTATGCGAAATATGACCCCACAGAGGATGAAATCAAGCGAGTCTGGGCAGAGTTAGAGCATTTTCATGATAGGATTACTAATTTGCAGTATATGCCTACAGAAGAAGAGGCCCTGTTCCTTGCGAGAAATATGCCTTTCCAGGTTGCAGGAGATGCTTCTGAAAGACTGGAAGTTCCTAATTATAAGAACCTTGAAAGAGTTGACACAAATTTTTTAAGAAGCGGGTTTTGTTTGATTATGGCAGAAGGGCTTGCTCAGAAAGCAGCAAAAGGATTTAGGTTGTTGAAAATTGCAAAAGAGAAAGGCATTAAATCAACTGGATTTGATTTTTTAGAAGAATATCTTAAAATTCATGAGAAAAGAGAAACAGGGGAGACTGATGATTCTCCAACTTATATTAAAGATTTGGTTGCTGGCAGACCTGTATTCGGACACCCTTCTCGTTCAGGAGCTTTTAGATTTAGATATGGTCGGGGAAGAGTTAGTGGGTTTAGTGCTGTTTCAGTTCATCCTGCAACCATGGCAATTACTGACGGGTTCATTGCTATAGGAACTCAACTGAAAATTGAAAAACCAACAAAAGGCTGTGCTGTTACAAGTTGTGATTCAATTGATGGACCGATTGTGAAATTGGTTAATGGAAGTGTGAAACAAATTCAGGATTATAAAAAAGCAAAGGAGATTTATAATGATGTTGAAGAAATAATTTATTTGGGTGACATGCTTTTTCCATTTAGTGATGTGACTAACCGAAATGCAATTCTGCCAAAACCAGGTTATGTTGAAGAATGGTGGGATTTGGAGTTGGAGAAAAAAGGAGGGCATATTGATAATTATTTTAATGTTGATTTTGAAAGAGCGATTGAGTTAAGCAGGAACTTTAAAGTGCCTCTTTACCCGAAATTTATTTTTTACTGGGCAGAAATTTCTAAAGAACAGCTTTTGGGTTTAATTGACTGGCTTAAACATTCTGTTGTGCGTGCAGGAAAAATTATTTTACCTTTTAACCAAACCGAACAGGAAAAGTTTGAGTTAGGAAAAAGGGCATTAGAGTTATTGGGAGTTGAGCATGATGTTGTGACTGGAAATGTTGTTTTAACAAAAGAAAACACAAAAGCATTGTTTGTTAATTTAGGGATTGATTTGGATATTCTGGAAAAAGAAGGTTTTTTGCTTAAGGATATTCTTGATATGGACAAATTTAAATTAGACAAGAATGTTTTAGAAGTAGTAAACTCTTTTTCTGAATTTGAAATTAAGGACAAAGCAGGAGATTTTATTGGTTCAAGAATGGGGCGTCCTGAAAAGGCAAAGTTGCGTAAATTGACAGGAAGTCCTAATGTTTTATTTCCTGTTGGCAAAGAAGGGGGGCGGTTTAGAAGTGTTCAGGCAGCTTGTGAAGAAGGTAGAGTTAGAAGTTCTTTTCCACTTTATTATTGTGAGAAATGCAAAAAAGAAACAATTTACCCTCTTTGTGAAAATTGCGAAACTAAATGCCGGAAAAGGTATTATTTTTTTGAAGATAAAGAAAAATCTTTTAATAAAATTAATGAAAGATATGAAGAAGAGGGGAAGCAATATTCTTACCAGGAGCTAGACATCAATCATTATTTTGAGAAATCTGTTGAAAAACTTGGGCTTGCAAAATCAGAAGTTCCTTTTTTGATTAAAGGGGTTAAAGGAACAAGTTCTACAGAACATGCAATGGAAAATCTTGCAAAGGGAATTTTGAGAGCGAGATATGATTTGCAGGTTAACAAAGATGGAACAATAAGATTTGATGGGACAGAGTTGCCGATTGTTTATTTTAAACCAAAAGAAGTTTTTGTAAGTATTGAAAAACTTAAAGAGTTGGGATATGAAAAAGATATGCATGGTAAAGAACTTATTGATGAAAACCAAATATTAGAAATGATGCCTCACGATGTTCTTCTTCCGAGTCTTTCTGGTTCAGCAGATGAAAAAGCAGACGATGTTTTTATTAAGATTTGTAATTTTGTTGACGATGAACTTGAAAGATTGTATGGATTGAAATCTTTTTATAATGTGAGAAAAAGAGAGGATTTAGTCGGGCAAATGGGGGTTTTTATGGCACCGCATAATTGTGGGGGGGTTGTATGTAGATTTATTGGATTTTCAAATACTTTGGGATTGATAGCAAGCCCTTACCTCCATGCTGCTGTTCGTCGGGATTGTGATGGTGATGAAGCAGCCATTATGCTTTTAGGGGATGTGCTCTTGAATTTTTCAAAAAAATTTTTGCCAAGCCATAGGGGAGGAACACAGGATGCTCCGTTGGTTTTGAATGCCAGAATTAGTGCAGGAGAAGTTGATGATGCTATTTTAGATTTTGAATATTCTAATGGTTATCCTCTTGAACTTTATGAAAAAGCAGAAAAGAGAATGCATTCATCTAAAGTGAAGGGGATTGTTTTGTGCAAAGAGGTTTTAAAAAAAGGTGAAAATCCTTTTATTAATATGGGTTTTACTCACGGCACTTCTAATTTTAATGAAGGTGTTGCGTGTTCTTCTTATAAAACTCTTTTGACAATGCAGGAAAAGGTTCAGCACCAGATGGGGCTTGTGGAGAAAATTCGGGCTGTGGATACTTCTGATACTGCCCGGTTAATTATTGAAAGGCATTTTATGAGGGATATGAGAGGTAATTTGAGGGGATTTTCTATGCAGGGAT